>JAFTEI010000274.1 GCA_017453965.1 Lachnospiraceae bacterium | reverse complement strand
CTGAGCAGCCTTATGTCCCTGCTCTATGTGGCGCAGATTTTCAGTTTTGCCCCGGCGCTGGTATGGCCCTCGCTGCTGATCATCCTGGCCACGGTGGCGGTGAGCATGGCGTCTTCCTTTGTGCAGATCGGCATATCCCGAAAACGGATGAAACTAAACGCCGAGGAATCGGGCATGAGCTATGCTATCCTGAACGGCATTCAGAAAATCCGTTTGTCCGGCTCCGAAAAGCGGGTATTTGCCCGCTGGGGACGGCTGTACGCCAAAGGTGCAAGGCTGGATTATAACCCGCCGATGTTTCTCAAATTGAACGGGGTCATCACGACGGCGATTTCCCTGATCGGCACCATCATCCTGTATTATCTGGCGGTTCAAACGAACGTGGGCGTCAGCCAGTATTACGCTTTCACGGCTGCCTATGGGCGAGTCATGGGCGCGTTCTCCGCGCTGGCTGGCATCGCCATCTCCGTGGCCTCCATCCGCCCGGTGTTGGAAATGGCGGAGCCTATCCTGAAAGCGGAACCCGAAGTGACCGCCGATGAGCTGCCGATCAACAAAGTGACCGGGCACATTGAGATGAGCCATGTTTCTTTCCGCTACGAGGAAGATATGCCTTATATTCTGAGTGACCTGTCCCTGGATATTAAAGCCGGTGAATACGTCGCCATTGTAGGCCGAACCGGTTGCGGCAAATCCACGCTGGTGCGGCTGTTGCTGGGCTTTGAAAAACCGGAAAAAGGCGCGGTTTTCTATGATCGGCACGACCTGAACAATATTGATCCCCGTTCCCTTCGCAAGCACATCGGCGTAGTGATCCAGAATGGGCAACTCTTCCAGGGCGACATTTTCTCCAATATCACCATTTCTGCCCCCGATCTCACGCTGGATGCGGCGTGGGAAGCGGCTGAAATGGCGGGCATTGCCCAGGATATCCGGGAGATGCCCATGGGAATGCAGACCGTCATTTCTGAAGGCCAGGGAGGCATATCCGGCGGGCAAAAGCAGCGATTGATGATTGCCCGGGCCGTCGCCCCCAAGCCCAGCATCCTGATTTTCGACGAAGCCACCAGCGCGCTGGACAATAAAACGCAGCGACAGATATCCGAGGCCCTGGACTCCATGGGCTGTACCCGTCTGGTTATTGCTCACCGTCTGTCTACTATCCGCCACTGTGACAGAATACTGGTGCTTTCTGACGGGCATATCGTAGAGGATGGAAGCTACGAGGAACTGATCAGACAGGGAGGCTTCTTTGCAGAGCTGGTAGAGCGGCAGCGGCTTGAGGTTTAGCGTATATAGATAACACCGCCGTTGACTAAAAAATCTTTAAAAACTCTTTAATATCTTTTCAAAATATTCCGGCAGCGGGGCCTCCACCTCGATATACTCCTCCGTTGTGGGCTGGATAAAGCCCAGGGTCCTGGCGTGGAGCACCTGGCCCATGGTGTTGAATTTGGACTTCCCCCGGGAATATACCTCATCCCCCATGACCGGATGGCCGATATGGGCAAAATGCACCCTTATCTGGTGGGTGCGGCCGGTCTCCAGGACGCACTCGACGTAGGTGTAGTTTCCAAAACGCTGCAATACCGTATAGTGTGTAACCGCCCTGCGCCCGCCCGGGACCACGGCCTGCTTCTTCCTGTCCGAGGGGCAGCGCCCTATCGGGGCGTCTATGGTACCGGTGTCGTCCTTCAGATTTCCGTTGACTATAGCCACATATTTTCTGTTCAGGGAGTGCTCCTCCAGCTGACGCGCCAGGGAAAGATGGGCCTTGTCGTTTTTGCAGACTATGATGGAGCCCGTAGTATCCCGGTCTATCCGGTGTACTATGCCGGGGCGGAGCTTCCCGTTTATGCCTGATAAGTCATGTACATGGTACATAAGGGCATTTACAAGAGTCCCCTCATAATGCCCCGGGGCTGGATGCACCACCATGCCCTTGGGCTTATTAACAACTATGACGTCGCTGTCCTCATAAAGAATGTCCAGCGGTATGTCCTCGGCCACGATATCGGGCAGGGCCTCATTCGGAAGCACAAATTCTATGAGATCCCCCTCATGGACCTTGAGCGAGGCTCTGGCACTCTTCGAGTTGACAAAGACCTTGCCGTCGCGTATCAGCCCGGCTATGTGGGAGCGGGTAATTCCCTCACAGGACACGGCAATACACTTATCGAGCCTCAGTCCCTCAAGGCACTCTTCTACCGTAAATTCTACCGGCGTTCCCTCATTTTGAAGCATCTGTCTCCTCTTTGTCCTCTTCCTTCTCCGGCTTCTTCTCTCCGGCCTTATCCTCCTTAAAGCTTATATCCTCGCTCTTGTCGGAGGCCGAATCGTTCCTGTAGACCATCGACGAATGTATCTTCGGAGTGCGGACCGCCTTGAAATTCAGCTCATCCTCCTTAAATACGAAGAGCACCAGGATCACTAAGGCCGCGGTGGAGACCGTCACATAAATATCGGCCACATTGAACACGGGAAAGGTTCCGACGCTTATAAAATCCACCACATAAGAGTTCATATATCTGTCTATCATATTCCCCAGGGCACCTGAGAAGAGAAAGACCAGGCAGAGCCTCAGGGCGTGATATTTACCGTAGGTCGGAATATAGATGAGGGCCGCGATTATGACCAGACAAAAGACCGTGCCCACGATAAGGAAAAAGACCCGCTGATTTTGCAGGATACTGAAGGCCGCCCCCTTATTTTCCAGGTATCTGAATGTAAAAAAGTCACCTGCTATGCTGTAGGGCGCCTGCTCCTTAAGCCTCTCGACCACCAGTCCCTTGGTGTATTGATCCAGAAAGGTAAGTCCGGCCATCAGCAGTATGTCGATGATATAAAATACAACGGACGGAAGCTTCTTCATCCCCTGTCATTCCTCCTTATGTTAAAAGGGAGCTTATCCCCGGTAATATCGTTTACCGCTCTCATGGCTGCCCCGTTCCTTTACTGATATACTCTATCCCCGCTCTCAGCTCCTCATCGCTGACGGTGTTGTCTATGACCGCGTCTCCTACGGCCTTAAGCAGGATAAACCTGATATGTCCCTTATCCATCTTCTTATCGGACCTGGTGATTTCTATGAGCTCATCGGCGTCAATATCGTCTATATGCACCGGAAGCGCATAGGCCGAAAAGATATCCTCGGCTTCAAGCACCTCTTCACCGGAGATATAGCCGCGAAGTCTGGACATCTCCATTGCGGCGACGCTGCCGAGGGCCACGCATTCCCCGTGGGTAAGCCTGAAATCCATATATCTTTCTATGGCGTGTCCTATCG
>JAFTEI010000273.1 GCA_017453965.1 Lachnospiraceae bacterium | reverse complement strand
CCTTTATGAACTCCTTCAGCGACAGCTTCTCACATACGAGCTCTATATATCCGCTCTGGCAGTTGCTGACGATGAAGACCGGAAGCCTTTCGCTCAGCTTTTCTATCGTCTCCCTTATCCCCGGATAGGCTATGCCATCGCAGGGGTCCCTGTAAAGATACTGCTGCTCCAGGTCCCGGCAGGCCTCCATTAACCGTGTCCGCTCTGCATCCGGCACCTCCGGATACAGCTCCAGGACTATCTCATCCATCTTCCTTCCGAAGAGCTTCTTGAGGTCATCTGCCTCCACGACCGTGTCGGTATAGCCGGTCTGCCTTGCCGCCTCATTCCAGGCAGCCGCGACTATACCCGTCGAATCCCATATCGTTCCGTCTATGTCAAAAATGACGCCATCAGCCCTCATTTACTTTATCTCCCTGATGGTCTCCACCATTCCCGCAAGACCCTGTATCTCGGAGGGAATGATTATCTTGGTGGCCTGTCCGTCGGCCGCCCTGGAAAAGGCTTCGAGACTCTTAAGCTTTATTACCGCCTCATCGGCGCCGGCTTCCTTTATCATCTGGATTCCGTCGGCAGTGGCCTTCTGAATCTCACGTATGGCCTGGGCCTTACCTTCGGCCTCCCTTATCTCCTTCTCCTTTTCGGCTTCAGCAGCCAGGATAGTGGCCTGCTTGGCAGCCTCCGCGTTCAGGACCGCGGATTCCTTTTTACCTTCCGCCTCCAGGATCATGGACTGCTTTTCACCCTCCGCCGTCAATATCGCGGCTCTCTTTTCACGTTCGGCCTTCATCTGCTTTTCCATGGCATCCTTTATGGCCGCAGGGGGCATGATATTCTTAAGCTCCACCCTTGTGACCTTGATTCCCCAGGGATCCGTGGCCTCGTCGATGGTCTGCAGCATGGAGGCATTGATTCTCTCTCTCGAGGTCAGCGTTGCGTCCAGCTCCATATCTCCTATGATATTTCTGAGCGTCGTCGCCGTAAGGTTTTCCATAGCCATGATCGGGTTTTCAACTCCATAGGCATAGAGCTGCGGATTTACGACCCTGAAATATATGATGGAATCTATCATCATCGTAACGTTATCCTTGGTGATAACAGGCTGGGGCGCGAAATCCGCCACCTGCTCCTTTAAGAGCACCTTTCTAGCCACCCGGTCTATGATCGGCACCTTAAGATGGAGCCCCGCCACCCAGGTCGCATGATATATTCCCAGCCTCTCAATGACATAGGCCGAGGCCTGGGGAACTATCCTTATGCAGCTTATCAGGAATATCACCACTATCAGTATCAGTACCAGAAAAAATACCATAATCACCCTCCCGTATCGCTTAAGCTTTGTTTATAATCTGTTCATGCTGCAAACACTGTTGGACATTTACAGCAGCTATCATTATAATATATTGGCAGATTTTCTAAAAGGGGTTTTTAAAATGCTTGGAATTATCGATGTTGGAGGCGGCCTAAGGGGTATCTACGGCGCCGGTGTATTTGATTACTGTCTGGAAAACGGCATTGAATTTGACTACTGCTGCGGTGTTTCCGCAGGAAGCGCAAATCTCTGTTCATTTATCGCCCATCAGGAAAAAAGGAATTACCGTTCGTATATGATATACGCATTCAGAAAGGAGTATATGAGCCTGAGGAACTTCCTCAGGACCGGCTCGTACCTGGACCTCGACTATGTTTTCGGGACTCTCTGCGTGCACGACGGCGAGGACCCCATGGATTATGCGACCTTCAGCTCCTTTGACCGGCCTTTTTACACAGTGGCCACCGATGCCGAGACCGGAAAGGTCAGATATTTCGACATAAAGGACTACAAATACGACGACTTTGCACCCGTCAAATGCTCCTCCTGCGTTCCCGTAGTGAACCGTCCCTATCCTCTGAACGGAAGGTTTTATTACGACGGGGGCTTAAGCGATCCCATTCCTGTCAAAAAGGCCTTTGCAGACGGCTGCGACAAGGTGGTGATCATCCTTACCCGTCCTAAAGACTACTATCGCTCACCCTCAAAGGACATGAAGGCTGCCCTTCTCATAAAGAAAAAATATCCGGGAGCCGCAGAGGCTCTCAGCAACCGCAGCAGAACCTATAATCAAAGCCTCGACCTGGCCCTCATCGAAGAAAAGCGAGGACGCGTCCTGATCCTTGCTCCCGACAACATCGAAGGCTTAAACACCCTCACCCGTGACAGGTCAAAGCTGGAGGAGCTGTATCAAAAGGGCTTAAAGGACGCCGGGAAGCTTAAGGAGTTTATCTAGTGTCAGGACACTAGCCTATTCGTCATACTCCCCGGCATCCGTAGTCTCTTCGGGATTTTCTTCGGCGGGTGCTTCACCCTCGGGAGGCTGTGCCATACCGGGAGTCTCAACAGGCACGGCCATATCAGCAGAAACAGGCTCGGCAGGCTCCGCTTCCTCCCTCTCCTTCCACTCTTCCTTAACTATGGCGTGGCTCTTGAGGTATTCCTTCCATTGCTCTATATACTGCGACTTCAGGTGTATTCCGTCTGGAGCATAGTCCTCCGGCAGATACCCCTCCTCATCGGCATAGACCGGAGCGAGATTTAGAAAGGCCACATGCTCGTTCTCGGCTATCTGTCTGAGGGTCTTATTTCTCATTTCGATGCGGTCTATATCGTAGATCTTCGAATTGGCTGCCTTCGACTTGGTAACGGGAAAGATTCCCTGAACATAAATTACCGCGTTCGGCTGATAGTATTTAAGCATATCTATCAGCGCGTAATAGTTCTGGGAGAAGATCTCCTCGTTGCCCCAGCCCAATTCATTCAGACCGAATTTCAGGTAGATCTTGTCATATTTATCGGGCTCGGCGGCCATCATCTGGTCTAAGGTAAAGTTTCCTATCGGCGTCTTTACTATCTG
>JAFTEI010000272.1 GCA_017453965.1 Lachnospiraceae bacterium | reverse complement strand
GCAGTTATTAGTATATTCTTCATTTTACCGTCCGATCCTTTTGATATCTGTTGCATAAAATTATATATCCTCAAAGGATCTTTTGCAATATCGCAGTTTAATGAACGCGTTCCTTTTCCGGCTCCGTTCTCATGAATTCTCCGGAACTCACGTCATAATAATATACGTTGTCCGACAGCTGCTCTTCTTTCGGAACGTGCATCAGATTTGCTTCCACCACAAGTTCCCTGAGATCAGACACGTCCAGGACCGGATCAGCAGGTATTGCCAGCACTTCATGGACGGAAGACGGCAAAACGTAGAAACTGCCTCCAAGATCCAATGCCGCTTTTTCCAGTACTCCGGGATAAAACAAAGCAGCTGCTCCCCTGTAATGCTTTTCATTGCTTATTATGAGCATTTTATAAAACGGATCATCCTTTTCCCTTTCCTCATCATCTCCGAAAAGTTCTTTTGCGAACTCTGCCTTTACAGGCATTAGAGATGCGCTGCTTCTGAAGGCCTCCTCAAATAATTCGTCCTCACTTATTCCATACTCCTCCAGTAGTGAATCGTTCACAACAGTTCCTATGTAGCCCTCGCCCGGTATTTCAGACATGATATGGCAGGTCAGCGCGAGGTCCGACTTTATCAGATGGGGCACCCCTTCCAGATATCCCGGATTGTCTTCCGCGTTTGAAAGGCAAAGAAAGAAATGTCCCCTGGCCTTCTCATAATCGTTTATCCAGTCCATATCCAGATCGTTTTCAATCACGTGATACTGCAGCATATCCGACATAACGCAGCCCAGCTCCTCTTTTTCCGCTCCATTCAGATAGAATCCGTAGAATTGCTCCATATTGACTGTGGGCGATACTGTGGATCCCGGTTTTCTCAGGAAGAGACCCGTATAATTGCCGCCGTATTTTTTCACCTCCTCATAGTAGAGTTCAGCATCATCGTAATCTTTCGGCAGCCTTGAGCTGACGTCCTCCAGCGCCCATTCCTTAAATCTTTCAAAGTCCATTTTTTCCTCCTTTTGATAAAAAAATAGCGTCCCGGTCATGGAACGCAAAAAAACATAAAAGCCCTTGATAACAAGGGCTTGTTTATGGAGGCGACACCCGGATTTGAACCGGGGGATAAAGGTTTTGCAGACCTCTGCCTTACCACTTGGCTATGTCGCCATATGCTTGATAAATTGACGAATTGCTGCGTTGTTGTGAATATCCTCGCTCGCTCACGTAACTGAGTACGTTCGCTTCGACTCGGTATTCACACGCCTTGCACTTCGCCAATTTCTCTTCGCATCATCTCTTCGGTATGGTTGTGGCGCTATACCTTTGAGATATTGCACGAGGCGTGGTTAACACGCCCCGGCATCGTTGGCTAGGGTAGCAGGATTCGAACCCACGCATATCGGAGCCACAACCCGATGGCTTAACCGCTTGCCGATACCCACCATATAGTCCCGTAAACGGGACGTTTGATTGGCGACCAAGATCGGGCTCGAACCGACGACCTCCAGCGTGACAGGCTGGCATTCTAACCAACTGAACTACTT
>JAFTEI010000271.1 GCA_017453965.1 Lachnospiraceae bacterium | reverse complement strand
TTCATGCTGGCACTGTAGGCCTTCTCGGCGTAGTGAACCACATGGGGATCCCTGCTTTCGCGGATTATCATCTCGTTCATTCCGAGAACAGCGTTTATGGGCGTCCGGATCTCGTGGGACATATTCGAAAGGAAGGTGGACTTGGCCTCGTTTGCCCCCCTGGCTGCCGTGGCGGCCTCCTCGAGCTCCCGGGTGGTCTCCTCCAGGAACATGGCCAGCCTCTCATTTAAGGGTATGGCTCCGGTGCGCTGCTCCTCGCCTCCCGAGGCCTCAGCGGTGTCCTCAGCGTTTACGCTGCCCGAGGAGCTGCCCTCCCGCAACCCCACTGCAATAAGGGCGGAATTGACGACTCCCCCGTTGTTCCCCTTCTTCATTATCCCGGCAAAGCCACGGGTCCAGACCAGCTCCTTATTGGCCCGGGACCAGCTTTTGATATCCTCGTGGGAGAGGTCGCCCAGGAATTTGTCACGGGTCTCGCAGATTATCAGAAAGAGCCCCTGGGGCTTGAAGCCGGACATGGAGCGGGCGTATCTTCTGGTGTCGGAGACGAGGCGTCTCGGATTGGCATAGGACAGATGCATCTTGTGTCCCTGTTCGACCTGGGAGACAAAGTAGAGCCTGCCGTTGTGATCGTAGCCCACGGGACAGCGGACTATCTTCATGTTTCCGCGGGTGGTGACTATGGGAAATTCGCATACATTCTGGACAAAGTAGCGGTCCGGGACCACTCCGAGGTATTTGCGGTAGACGGAGATGGCGTCCTCCCCGTCGATCTTCGAGATGCAGTAGGAGCCGTCAGTGTCCGTGGCGGTGAGCTCCTTGCCGATGGGGTGCCAGCCGATGTCGTAGGTATAGTTGAGCTTAAGGCCCTTGCCCCGCAGGACCACGGCGATTATCCCGTGATCGCAGACCCTGTCAGAAAAGATCAGGGGCTTGTCGGCGCGAACGTCAGAGTGTCCCCCGGAAAAGTCGGGAGAGGTGCCGGCCTCGATACCGATCAGGGGGAAGTCCTCGCGGTCAATGCTGTTTAAAAAGTCGTCCATCTCGACCACGACCCCGGCGGAGAAAATGAGGCATAGGACGATGTCGTCCATATAGCGGAGCTCGCGCCTGAGCATCTTCCCCGTTTCCATAAGGGTGGTGCATTTACAGCTGTAGGTAAAGATATGGACGTCGGAGCTTTCGAAGGTGAGGAAGGAGAAGAGAGTCTCGCTTCCGTCATCCCGGCTTTTGTCGGCGGAGGCACAGCTGCTTATGCCGACGATGGTGTTGTCCGGAAGCTCCGCGGAAAGAATGCGTATATGCTCCTTTATGACTGTCTCATCGGAAACCGGCTCGCAGACATAGATGAACTTGGAGGACGCGTTTTTGTAGTCCTCGGTACCTCTCAGGTTCCTTACGAAGTCCTTAAGCCTGGAATTGTCGTTTGTTTTAAGTGTGAGCTGTTTCAAATTATGTAAACCACCAGAGATTGTATTTTACGGATTTATTTTACCATAATAGACCCTTGTGGTCATACATTTTTTTATAACTTTAGCCTTTCGTTTAAAAACGATAATCTTTAAATGGATAAAACCCTCAGGGTGTAGTATAATGTTACGCGGGTTTAGTCTTTTTATATATAGGGGAGTAACAGATGAGCATAAGTGAAACGGGAAGAAATAAGGCGCTTGTTGTCGACGATGTGGAGATCAACAGGATGATCTTAAAGGACATTCTCCAGGAAGATATGGATGTTATCGAGGCCGCCGACGGAAATGAGGCTATAGATATCATAGAGGAGCACGCCGACGATATCGCCATTGTCCTTCTGGATCAGATGATGCCCGGAAAGAACGGTATAGAGGTTCTGGAGCACATGCATTCCAAAAATCTGACCGACGATATACCGGTAATAATGATCTCGGTGGACGATGACGACGCCAATGTAGCCAGGGCCTTTGACCTGGGAGCTATCGACTACATTTCACGACCCTTTTCAGCCAGGATCTTTCTTCGACGGGTACTTACCACCGTTTCCCTTTTCCACCGTAAAAAGGCCATAGCATTTGAGATAGACAAGCGTTTCGAGGCTCACGAGAAGACCAGGGATGAGCTTACGGGGCTTAATTTAAGGAACGCTTTTTACAATAAGGTATATGACAAGGTCAAGAACTCCCAGAGGAGAGCCCTCTGCATGGTCGCGATAGATATCGACCATTTCAAGCTCTTTAACCGCTTCTACGGCAGGGCAAAGGGAGATTCGTACCTGAAGCTCGTGGGCCGCACCTTAAAGGAATACGAGGATAAGTACGGGGCCATAGCCGGGTATCTCGGGGGCGACGATTTCGCCATCCTCTGCCCCAATAGGCAGGACATCCTGGGAGAGATGAAGCGCAGGGCGAGAGAGGAGCTTTTGGACAGGGACTACGAGCTGGGCTATGCTCCCAAGTTCGGTGTCTTTGTAATAGAGGATTCCACCGAGTCCATCATGGATATAGTGGACCACGCCTTTACGGCGCTGGCCAGCATAAAGACCGACTACACCCACCTCATGGCCTGGTACAATCAGGACATGGTGCGGACCGTGCGGGATGAATTCGTGCTCCTAAGCGATGTGGAGCGCGCTATCGGAAACGATGAATTTACCTTCTATCTGCAGCCAAAGGTGAACATGGTCAACGGCAAGATAGTCGGAAGTGAGGCGCTTGTCCGCTGGAACCACAGGGAAAAGGGACTTATACCGCCGGCGGCCTTTCTGCCCGTACTCGAAAAGAACGGCTTTGTGACCAAGGTGAGCCAGATAGTATGGGACAAGGGCTGCGCCTTCCAGAAAAACTGGATAGATTCAGGCAGGGAGCCCCTGCCAATCTCGGTAAATGTTTCTAAGAACGATATGTTCTCGCTGAATTTCACGGAGTATTTCCTGAATTTGATGGAGAAGTACCAGCTTCCTGCCAACATGATAGAGCTGGAGATAACCGAGACTACCTATATCGAGGACCTGGACAGGGTAGGAGCGGAGATAAACAAGCTTCACACAGCGGGCTTTTCCATTCTTATGGACGACTTCGGCAGCGGTTATTCCTCCCTCAATTCCTTAAAGGAGCTCGAGATAGACGTCTTAAAGATAGATATGAAGTTCCTGCGGATAGATTACGAGAATCAGGAGAAGGGCAGGAGCATACTGGAGTCGATGGTAAATATGGCCAACCAGCTCCGCCTCCCCATCATCGTGGAGGGCGTGGAGATGCGAGACCAGGTCAAGCTCCTGACCGAGATGGGCTGCAAATACGCCCAGGGCTATTACTACTACAGGCCCTTAAACGTAGCGGCCTACGAGGAGCTTATCTCCGACGAGAACATGTTAGACAGGGAGGGTGTTCAGCTCTCGGACATCGACCAGGTCCACATGCTGGATGTTTCGGAGGAGAAGCTCTTTACCGACGAGATGATAAACAATATCCTGGGGGCCGTGGCTTTCTACGAGGTCACCGGGGATACGGTAAAGCTCATACGCTTAAACGAGCAGTATTACAAGATGATGGATATGGAGTATGTTATGTCGGACAGCGACTACGCGGTACACCTGAGGCAGTACATCTATCCCGAGGACAGGGACGCCTTTTTCAATATGTTTAAGCGTGCCGACGAGAACAATATAAAGGGAGCTACGGCGGATATC
>JAFTEI010000270.1 GCA_017453965.1 Lachnospiraceae bacterium | reverse complement strand
TACGGATTCCGGTATGTAAAGCTTACTGAGTGGAGCGGAGATATAGATTTAAACGATTTCGAAGGCTGGGAGATCCATTCCGATATGGATGAGATCGGAAAAATAAAGACCTCGGACGAGCTGGTAAACCAGCTTATATCCAATGCCAGATGGGGAATGAAGGATAACTTCCTGGATGTGCCTACGGACTGCCCCCAGAGGGACGAGCGCTACGGCTGGACAGGGGATGCCCAGATCTTTTCCGGGACTGCCTGCTTTACGATGGATACCTCGGCTTTTTACACCAAATACTGCCACGACCTCTATATGGAGCAGAAGAAGCTGGGCGGAAGCGTGCCGGACGTGGTGCCGGTAGCGCACGTGGTAGGAGACGCCTCCACGATCTGGGCGGATGCTGCTACCATAATACCCTGGAATGTCTACCTCCATTCAGGTGATAAGGGAATACTCAGGCGCCAGTACGATAGCATGAAGGCCTGGGTGGACTACATGAAGCGCGAGGATGACAAATACGGCGCAAAAAGGCTGTGGCAGACGGGTACGCACTATGCCGACTGGGTTGCACTTGACGGCAATTATCCGGGTGGAGTGTACGGAGGAACCGATCAGCACTATATCGCTTCGGCAAATTATTACAATTCCTCCTGCATAGTGGCAAAGGCGGCCAGGATCCTTGGAAAGAGCGAGGATGCCGGGTTTTACGAAAAGCTGGCGGGGGAGATACGCGAGGCCTTTTTGAAGGAATATTTTACTGCTACGGGAAAGCTGGCCGTTGACACGATGACGGGCTACGTGTATGCGCTGTATTTCAACCTTATCCCCGAGGGAGCCACCGAAAGGGTAAAGGAGGGGCTTATGAATAAGCTCAGGAAGAGCCGCTACCATCTGCAGACGGGCTTCGCCGGAACACCCTATCTATGCCGGGTGCTCTCAGATAACGGGATGAATGACATGGCCTATCATCTGCTCATGGAGAAGGGCTATCCCGGCTGGCTTTACGCGGTTCTCATGGGAGCTACAACTATCTGGGAGAGATGGAATTCCATCATGCCCGATGGACATATAAGCGGAACCGAGATGAATTCGCTCAACCACTATTCCTACGGCTCCATTGTGGAATGGATGTACAGGGATATGCTGGGTATAAGACCCGATGAAGAGGGAGCGGGCTTTAAGCGCTTTACTATAGCTCCCCTTCCCAACTACAGGATAAGCTTTGCCGCGGCAGAGCTCAATTCGGCAGCGGGACTTATAAAGTCCGCCTGGACTCTGGAGAAAGGGAAATTAAACTTTGAGTTTAGCGTACCCTTTGATTCACAGGCAAGGATAGTTCTGCCCGATGCGAAGCTTTCCGATCTAGAAGAGGCAGGAAAGAGCGAGGGGATAAGCGATATGCGCCAGGAGGGCAATAACGTTGCCTTTACGGCTCAGGCAGGGGATTATAAATTCTCATATGTTCCCACAGCACCCTACCGCAGGATATACAGCCTCGATACTCCTTTTAAGGAGCTTATGGAAAATGAGAAAACGAAGAAGATACTGGATGAGGAGTATTTTACTTATGTAAACCATATTCCTTTTGAGGATGAACTGTACACTATGGAGGAGATGATGAACGGTCCCTTTACCTGTGTGCCCTTTGAGCTGAGAGACAAAATAGACGGGCTGCTAAGAGAGGTCGAGTGATAATCTTACCAGATTATAAATGGAAAAGAGGCCGCCGGTGCTTTATAGTAAGTGATACAGCAGACGACAACAAGTATTTTTTGACAGAAAAGGAGCAGCCATGGAAAATTTTAATTTTTATTCACCCACTTATTTTTCCTTCGGTAAGGATAAGGAAAATGAAGCAGGAGCCCTCGTTAAGAGGTTTGGAGGAAGTAAGGTTTTGATCCACTACGGCGGGGGAAGTGTGGTCCGCTCGGGACTTCTGGACAGGGTTAAGGCTTCCCTTAAAGCAGAGGGCATAGAATTTTGCGAGCTCGGCGGAGTTAAGCCAAATCCCAGGAGCGGCTTGGTCTATGAGGGTATTGAGCTTTGCAAAAAGGAAAAGATAGATTTTGTCCTGGCAGTGGGCGGGGGAAGCACCATAGATTCCTCCAAGGCCATAGCTGCGGGAGTGGTATACGACGGCGATTTCTGGGACTTTTACAGCGGAAAGTATATAGAGGAAGCCCTCCCCGTAGGAACGATACTCACGATAGCGGCGGCGGGAAGCGAGGGAAGCCCGGATTCCGTCATAACCAATGAGGACGGGATGTTTAAAAGGGGAGCTACGGGAGATGCGATCCGCCCGAGGTTTAGCATCCTTAACCCGGCTCTGACCCAGACCCTGTCCCCCTATCAGACGGCCTGCGGCATAACGGATATAATGGCCCATCTTTACGAGAGATACCTTACAAATACCAGGGATGTGGAGGTAACGGACAGGCTCATTGAAGCGCTGCTCCTTACCATGGTGCATGAGGGACCTAAGGTCATCGAGGATCCCAATGATTACAACGCCAGAGCCAATATCATGTGGGCGGGGATGATGGCCCACAACAATTCCTGCGGCGTCGGCCGGAGCCAGGACTGGAACAGCCACAATATCGAGCATGAACTTTCCGCTCTTTATGACTGTGCCCACGGCACAGGCCTGGCAGTGACGATGCCTGCGGTCTTCGCTTACGTGATGAAGCACGATGTCATGCGTTTCGCCCAGGTCGCGGTCCGGGTCTGGGGATGCCAGATGGACTTTGCCAATCCGGAAGCCACAGCCCGTGAAGGCAGCAAAAGGCTGCAGCAGTTCTTCATCTCCATCGGCATGCCCCGGAACTTTGCGGAACTCGGCGCGAAGGAAGAAGATATCCCCGTGCTGGTCAGATCCCTCTGCCGGGGCGACGGCCGCCAGGGCAGCATTTCCGGTTTCGTAACCCTGAATGAGGACGACTGCGCAAACATCTACCGTCTGATGGTCTGACCTTTCCATATCACGCTGCAAAGGACATCAAAGTTTTATGCGCAAGCAATTTGAGTGGCTGTGGAAGAACATGGACGCGCCGTTCCGGCGCCGCCATGTCATCGCGCTGTGCGTCTGCGCGTTCACCTGCCTGCTCCTGCTGGTGAATCCGGCCCTTTCCCGCCGCCTGATCGACGACGTGATCATGGCGGGCAATCCGGATCCGCTCCTGTCGATCCTGGCCGTCATGCTGGCGGTCAAGCTCGGGCGCGAAGGACTGCGCTATATGATGGTGATCTTTCTGGAGAAGGATTCCCAGAATGTCGTTTTCAATCTGCGCCGCCGGCTGTTCACCAAAATGCAGTACAGCGATATGCCCTTCTTCGACGCGCACCGCACCGGCGACCTGATGACCCGCATGAGCGCGGACCTGGACTGGTGCCGCCATTTCCTGGCCTATATCGATTACCGCATCATTGACGCGGTCTGCACCTTCGTTTTCGCTACGGTCTATCTGGTCACGGTCAACTGGAAGCTGACGCTGCTGCTGATCGTCATCACGCCCGTCCTGCTGGTCATTTCCCGTTTCCTGTCCCG
>JAFTEI010000269.1 GCA_017453965.1 Lachnospiraceae bacterium | reverse complement strand
CATAGCCGGAAGGCATAAGGAAAACATGGGCTTCTGGGAGACCCTGGGCTCCATGGGTCCTGCCTGGGGTATGATAGGTACCCTGATATGACTTATAAACATGCTTAAGAATCTGTCGGACCCTTCTTCCATCGGACCTGCTATGGCGGTTGCGCTGGTTACGACATTCTATGGTTCGGTTCTGGCGAACTGGATCTGCGGACCGGTGGGGTCGAAGCTGAAAATGAAGGACGCGGACGAAATGACCGTTAAGGGCATAGAGGTTGAGGGACTGCTTTCGATTCAGGCAGGTGAAAACCCGCGTGTTATAGAAGAAAAGCTGAAATCGTTCCTTACACCTAAGGAAGCTGCGGAATTCGTTTCTGAGGGTGGTGAGTAATTAAATGGCAAAAAAGAAGGAAGAAGCGCCGCCGCCGGGGTCCCCGGCGTGGATGGCGACATTTAGTGATCTGATGAATCTGCTCCTGTGCTTCTTCGTGCTGCTGTTCTCCATGTCATCCGTGGACGCGGCCAAGTATCAGGAGGTCGTTAATTCCTTTGCCGAGACATTCAGTATATTTGAGGCCGGCGGTAATTCCATAGGTGACGGCGTTATGATATCCAACGGCGTCAGCCAGTTGAATGAGCTTTCCACGTATTTCGATTCGATGGGTCTGACCACCGAGGGTGAGAGAGATAACGAGGAAGCCAACAATAACTCGGATTCCAACGCCCAGGACAGCGACAACAAGGGAACTCCCGCGGAGCTTAAGGAGGAGCTGCAGGAAGCTCAGCTGGAGGCCAGCGAGAAGCTTGCCGAGCAGATAGAGGAATATGTGAGTCAGGAAAATCTGGCTCATGAGATAGATATAGACTTCACATCCCAGTATGTGCTTCTTACGATGAACGGGGCACTGCTGTTTGATTCCGGCCGGGCGGATATAAAGTCGGAGGCGACGCCGCTGGTGGACAAGATAGGCAATATCCTTACCCGCTACGCGGACTCTACCATAGAGATAGAGGGGCATACAGACAACGTCCCGATACACAATGCGAATTTTGCGGATAATGACGAGCTCTCCTCCGCGAGAGCGATGAGCATTTTTCACTATCTGGTGGACAATACGATGCTGGACCCCTCGGTCATGAAGCATACCGGACGGGGGGAGTACATGCCCATAGCGGACAACTCGACGCCCGAGGGCAGGGCCAAAAACAGAAGGGTCGAGGTAAAAATCTACAATGAGCTGAGTGATGCCTCCTGAACCGGAGGGCCGGAACGGAGCATTTGAACAGAGATTTATAGCATGAATATCATGAGGCGTTTAAACGTCTTACTGGAAGTAAAAGAGGCTTAAGCTATGAAAAAGAATATGATGACATTGGTAATACTTGCGCTTTTGGTAGTAAATACCGCTCTCACGGGTATTATGATGTTTTCCGTAATGACTACGAATATGCAGGTGGTGGAGCTGGTTAAAAAGATCTCCCTTGCAGTGGATGTGGATATGGGAACCGCCTCGGGAATACAGGCGACCCCCAGCGGCGGCGGTGGCAATGTGAACATAGCTGATATCGCCACCTACAACATAGCGGATCAGATCACGGTCAAGCTCAAGCACGACCCGGGCTCGACTGACGAGAAGGACAGATATGCGGTGGTGGGCGTTACGCTCTCGCTCAATACCAAGGACCCCGACTATGAGGCATATTCGGCGACGATCGCCGACCAGGAGGGTCTGATCAAGGACGAGATAAACAAGGTAATTACCTCTTATACATACGAGGATATTCAGGAAATATCCACTGAGCAGATCCAGCAGAAGATCCTGCAGAGCCTTCAGAATATGTACGGCGGTTCGTCGTTCATCTGCGGAGTCTCCTTCAGCTCCTGGCTCACGCAGTAAGGAACGGAGTAGCTATGAGCTATGAGTCGGATATTACCGGGGATAAGATCCCCTTTAAATAGAGGAGTGAAGCTAAATGGCAGATGTACTCTCGCAAAGTGAAATAGATAATCTGCTCAAAGCCTTAAGCTCGGGTGAGGTAGACGTCGATGAAATGAAGGAGACGTCGGATAAGTCTGTAAAGGAGTACGATTTCAAACGTCCGGCGAAATTCTCCAAGGAGCATCTGAGGACGCTTGAGATCATCTTCGAGCACTTCGGAAGACTGCTTTCGACTAACCTCCCAGTATATTTACGGAAGAATGTCCAGGTCAGCGTGGTCAACTCCGAGGCACTTACCTTTTCGGAATTTACGAATTCGCTTGCAAATCCGGTAATTTTGGGGATAATTAATTTCAACCCTCTAAACGGATCGGTCATGATGGAGCTGGCGGCAAACCTGGGCTTTGCCATGATAGACAGGATGCTGGGCGGTCAGGGAGAGCCCCTTGAGAAGAGCAGGGAATTTTCCGAGATAGAGCTCTCCATAATCGAAAGGATAATGACGATCTGCGTCCGGCTCTTAAAGGAGCCCTGGCGAAACGTTATCACGGACCTGGCGCCCGTCCTGGAGAGGGTGGAGACCAATCCGCAGTTCGCACAGATCATAGCTCCGACGGAGATGATCTCCATCGTGACGCTGAATATGAAGATAGGCGATGTCGAGGGACTGATGAATGTCTGCTTGCCATTCTTCACATTAGAGAGCATAATGGATAAGCTGAACACCAAGTTCTGGTTCTCCACTATGCAGAACAGTTCTGACGAGGACTACCACGAGCATATCGAGGATATGATAAACCACGTGGATATACCTATAAAGGCCGTGCTTGGAAACAGCACGATCACGGTCTCGGACTTTGTAAACCTGCAGATCGGGGATATAATAAAGCTCGATTCAAAGGTTGCCGAGGAGCTCAATATATACGTGGGCGATATAAGAAAATTTACGGCTCTGCCCGGGGCGGTCAAGAAGTCCTACGCGGTCAGGGTCACATCCATAGTAAGAGAAGAAGAGGAGGAATAGGCGCATGGACGGTATGTTATCTCAGGATGAGATAAATGCGCTGTTGAACGGTATGAATGCCGGTGGCGATGATGCCCCCTCAGGCGATGCCGGTGCCGATACCTCCGCACCGCCTCTGTCGTCCAGCGGCGACGAGGGCCTGACGGATTTCGAGAAGGACGCCGTCGGAGAGGTTGCCAACATAAGCATGGGCACCTCGGCCACTACCCTGTATTCACTGGTAAACAGGAAGGTGGACATCACCACGCCGGTAGTCGAGATGGCTACCTGGGACTCTATAGTTCAGGATTACGAAAAGCCCTGCGTATTTATTCAGATACACTATAAAGAGGGCCTGGACGGAACAAATATCCTGATCTTAAGAGAGGCAGACGTCAAGCGAATCACCGACCTCATGATGGGCGGTGACGGAACAAATATAGACGGAGAGCTGGGAGAACTGCACTTAAGCGCAATTTCCGAGGCAATGAACCAGATGATGGGTTCTTCGGCGACTTCCCTGTCATCCATGCTTGGAAAGATGATAGATATTTCGCCGCCCCAGGCTTCCCTGGTGGATCTGACGGATTTCGGAAGACCGGAGGACATAGCGCCCTTCCTGGCGGGAACCTTTGTCAAGATATCCTTTGCGATGCAGATAGAGGACCTGGTGGACTCCACGATCATGCAGCTCTATCCGATAGATTTCGCGAGGGAGCTCTACCAGCACTTTATGGGAGGCGGAGACGAGGCACCGGCAGCAGCAGCTCCGGCCCCGGAACCCGAGCCGGCACCGGCACCGCCGCCAATGCCGGACCCTATGGCAGCGCCGCCGCCGATGGCAGCAGCGCCTCCGCCGATGCCGGACCCCATGGCAGGCCAGCCAATGGGAGGAGTTCCACCGATGGGCTATGGACAGCCCCCGATGGGTTACGGAGCCCCTCCGATGGGCTATGGGGCGCCGCCAATGGGCTATGGCGCACCGATGGGAGGCATGCCACAGCAGCCGGTAAACGTGCAGACGGCCACCTTCCAGAATTTCGCGGCGGACTTAAACCCGATGCAGAGCCAGGAAAATATAGCTCTCATCAAGGATGTGCCGCTTGATGTGACGGTGGAGCTGGGCCGGACACATAAAGTTATATCAGAGATACTTGATTTTGCACCCGGAACCATTATAGAATTAGATAAGATAGCCGGAGAGCCAATAGACGTTCTGGTCAACGGCAAATATGTGGCAAAGGGCGAGGTAGTGGTCATCGAGGAAAGCTTCGGTGTACGTATTACCGAGATAATAAAATAGTTAGACAATATAAGTAAAATATAATATACATAAGGAGACATTATGGCGAAGAATATTTTGATCTGTGATGATGCAGCATTCATGAGGATGATGATAAAGGATATCCTCACCAAGAATGGTTACAACGTTGCGGGGGAGGCCGAGAACGGAGCCAAGGCTGTTGAGAAGTACGCCGAGGTTAAGCCCGATCTGGTACTCATGGATATCACGATGCCGGAGATGGATGGAATTCAGGCCCTTAAGAAGATCAAGGGTTCAGACCCTTCGGCTATGGTCATCATGTGTTCTGCAATGGGACAGCAGGCTATGGTTATCGAGGCTATTCAGGCAGGCGCCAAGGACTTCATAGTTAAGCCCTTCCAGGCGGAGCGTGTTTTGGAGGCTGTGAAAAAGGTAGTAGGCTGATGCATGATGCCGTCAGGCAGGGGGCCATGCAGGGTGTACTTTTAGCCGGCTGGGAAAATTTAGGCGAGCTCATTACCGTGATCGCAATCTTCATCTTTGTGGTGGCGGTGACTTATTTCACGACCCGCTTTGTCGGCAACTATGAGAAGGGCAGGCTCCGGGGCAGCAACATCGAGGTCATAGAATCTCAGCGGGTGGCTATAAATAAGTATATAATGATAGTCCGTGTTGCTGACAAGGTCATAGCTGTCGCGGTATCGAAAAATGAGATGAGGATGCTGACGGAGCTGGATAAGGACTCTGTACACGAGTTGACGCCCGGGGGAACACTGGATGCGATCCCCTTCAAGGATGTGCTTCAAAAGGCGAAGGCTAAGCTTACACAGAAGAAATAATGGAAAGCGACACAAAAAATGAAGTATTTAAAGGTTTCATTCTGTGCCCTGGTTTTGTGTTTTACGGCTTTCTTCCTAAATCCTGAGCAGGCTGCCGCGGCGGAGAATCTGACTCCGAATACGGGAGCAACCCGTGAAGGCGCCACTACGACAGTAGAGGGCACCAGGAGACAGGATTACAACCAACTGGGCATGGAAGACGATACAGGATATGATTCGAATACCGTCATCGACCAGCCGGGTACGGCTGAGACCGAAGACGATATCGATGATATCAATATCGGAAATAATCTCAATATAACCTATAGCGGAACGAGAGGTAATCTGGCAGGATCGTTAAGAATTTTAATAACCCTGACGCTGTTGTCCCTTGCTCCGATTTTAATTATTATGTTAACCTCATTCACCAGGATCCTGGTGGTGCTGCATTTTGCCCGTGCCGCCATAGGCACGCAGCAGGTTCCGCCAAATCAGGTGATAATCGGGTTAACATTATTTTTGACCTTTTTTATAATGCAGCCGGTCATTACGGAGATAAACACGAATGCTGTCCAGCCCTTTGAAAACCGGGAGATAACCCAGGCGGAATTTATCGAGCGGGGGCTGGCGCCGTTGCGGACCTTCATGTACGGGCAGACACAGAAAAAGGACGTGCGCCTGTTCATGGATATAGCGAAGCTGGATACAGTGGAGAATCTGGACGATATCCCGACCTACGTGCTTGTCCCCTCCTTTATCATTTCTGAGCTCAGAACGGCATTTATAATAGGGTTTCTGATCTACATTCCGTTTATCGTTATAGACATGGTGGTGGCCTCCACCCTTATGAGTATGGGTATGATGATGCTGCCGCCGACGACGGTTTCGATGCCCTTTAAGATTCTGCTTTTTGTGCTCGCGGACGGCTGGAATCTGATCATCGGCTCGCTGGTCAAGACTTTTTATTAGGAAGTTCGAGTGCCGCTTCAGGTTTGTTAACATTATGAGGCACTCTGGCTGCTTTTTGACAGGTCAAAAAGCAGTCACTGTGTTACGAAAGGAGTTTATATGGACATTGCTACAGTCACACAGATAATGAGTGAGGGCATATATACGACTATCATCACGGCGGCGCCGCTGCTTCTGATATCGCTGATAGTGGGTCTGGTCATCTCGATCTTCCAGACTGTTACCTCCATACAGGAGCAGACCCTGACCTTTGTTCCGAAGGTCCTGGCCATCTTTGCGGGGATGATGGTTCTGGGGCACTGGATGCTGAATACGATGGTGGATTTTATGACGAGGCTGTGGTCGGATTTTTCGCTGTACATTAAATAAATATGTTCAATTACGATTTCGGCGTATCCGACCTGCAGTATTTCCTTATAATACTGACCCGGGTGTCCTGCTTCGTCTATGCGGCGCCCTTTTATTCCACGAATAACGTACCCCAGCGGGTAAAGGTGGGACTTTCAGTCTTTATAAGCATGCTCATCTACCGGTTTGTCACGCCCCATATGGAGTTGGACTACAATACGCTGATAGGATACGCGATAATCGTTTTTAAAGAGGCCTCGCTTGGCATACTGATAGGCTTTTCGGCCAATATAATAATGGGCGTGGTACAGTTTGCCGGGTCGCTCGTGGATATGGATATAGGTCTCTCGATGGTAAATATGTTCGACCCGGTGAGCCGCCAGCAGGTGGGCTTTACGGGAGCCTTTTACCAATACGGGGTCCTCCTGATACTCATGATATCGGGTATGCACTATTACATCCTAAGGGCCCTCGTCGCCTCCTTCGAGCTGATACCCGTGGGAAGGGTGCACTTCAACCTGGACGCGATGATGGTGACCATGCTGAAGATATTCAGAGATATAATGATGATAGGCTTTAGGATATTTCTTCCGATCTTCGCGGCGATGCTGATGCTGAACGTTGTGCTGGGGATACTTGCCAAGGTCGCACCCCAGATGAACATGTTTACGGTGGGTATCCAGATCAAGATACTCGTGGGCCTGGCCATACTCTTTGTAACGATGGCCACACTGCCGCAGATATCGGATATACTTTATGAAGAGATAAGGGTCCTGGTCACTATGGTGATCGGGGATATGGGGTAGCAGGGCTTGGAAGACAGGCGTTTACTGATACAATATGAGCTGCAGTTCTTCGCGCAGGAAGGACCCGGAGGAGAAAAGACAGAGGAGCCCACGGCCAAGAGGGAGGAGGACACCCGTAAAAAGGGACAGGTCGCCAAGAGCCAGGAGCTCTATAACGCTATAAGCCTTATTGCGATATTTCTCCTGATGCGGATATACGGCCAGCGGATGGCTGACAATTTTTTAAATATCTTCCGCTGGGTCTATGAGGCCTTGATTCCCGTCATAATAAAGCCGGAAAACGGGGATATCACCACAATGGATATGCACATACTGATATCCGAGATCGTAAAGAGGTATCTCCTCATGCTGCTGCCGATTCTGCTGGTCTCCTTCGTGCTGGCCTTTGTAGTAAACCTTGTACAGGTCAAGTGGAAGGTGAGCTGGGAGCCGATGCAGCCCAAGCTCAGCAAGATAAGCCCCATAAGCGGCTTTAAGAGGATGTTTTCCGTCCAGAAGCTGGTGGAGCTGGCCAAGGCGGTTTTGAAGATAATCCTGGTCTCATGGGTCTGCTACTCTTTTTTAAGGGACAAGATAGCCTTTGTCCTCATAATGCAGGATTTTTCCGTCAATTCGGCGGTTACCCTGGCGGTGGACACCCTGACCAATCTGGGACTGAGGATAGGCCTGGTATATCTTATCCTGGGCTTTGCGGATTACGCCTATAACAGGTGGAAGCACCACAATGATATAAAGATGACCAAGCAGGAGGTCAAGGACGAGATGAAGGATTCCGAAGGAAATCCCGAGATCAAGTCCAAGATAAGACAGAAGATGATGCAGGCCAGCCGCGCGAGGATGATGCAGTCAGTCCCAGAGGCGGACGTGGTGATCACCAACCCCACCCACTATGCCGTTGCCCTGAAATATGACGCCCAGGTCGCCTCCGCCCCAGTGGTGCTGGCAAAGGGGCAGGACTATATGGCCCAGAAGATAAAGGAAGTGGCGCGGGAAAACGACGTTGAGATAGTTGAGAATAAGCCTCTGGCGAGGATGCTCTATGCCAACGTGGAGGTGGACGGCCTCGTGCCCCCTGAGCTCTATCAGGCGGTGGCCGAGGTGCTTGCGTTTGTATATAATCTTAAGAACAGGAAGGAGAAGGCAGGCTGATGCCGGTAGGCGGAACAGATACTAAAAAAAGGCCATTTAGCATACAGGATATAGCTGCGGCGCTTTATCTGCTGGCAGCCTTTGTCTTCATGATCATAACCCTGCCCTCGGTGCTGCTGGATATCTGCCTGGCCTTCAACATGGCGATAGCCTTTGCGGTGCTCTTCAACACGCTCTTTACCAAGGAGGTCCTGGATATGTCCTACTATCCCACGATCCTCCTGTTTACCACTCTGTTTCGTATCTCCTTAAATATTTCCTCCACGAAGCTGATCCTCACCACAGGTGATCCCGGAAACGTGGTCAGGACCTTCGGACAGTTCGTGGGCGGCAATGACCTCATAGTCGGAACGATAGTCTACATCATACTGCTGATAGTGCAGATGGTAGTCATCAACAAGGGTTCCGAGCGTGTGTCCGAGGTTACGGCGAGATTTACCCTGGACGCCATGCCCGGTAAACAGATGGCTATAGACGCGGACTTAAATACCGGAGCCATTACCGACCAGGAGGCCAAGGAGAGGCGTGAGAAGCTGCAGAACGAGTCCACCTTCTTCGGTAGCATGGACGGTGCCGTCAAGTACGTCAAGGGAGATACTACGGCGGGTCTGCTCATAACCGCGGTCAACATCATCGGCGGTATAGCCATGGGTATTTTGAGAAGGGGGATGACCTTCGCCGACGCGCTCCAGAACTATACGATACTGACCATAGGTGACGGACTGGTAGGCGCCATTCCCTCACTATTGATCTCACTTGCCACCGGTATCCTCGTGACAAAGGGCTCGAAGCAGGCGGATTTCGGCCCCACTCTCGTAAAACAGGTCCTGGGTGTGCCGAAGGTCATGTATTTCTCGGGCGCTGTCATTGCCTTCTTGGGGTTGGTGACCCCGCTTAATTCAGTTATTTTCGTGCCGATGGGCGCGCTATTCATAATAGGAGGCCGGGTCATTGCCAACCAGCTTTCAGTGGAAGAGGTGGTTACCGAGACCAAGGAGGAGGAGACCTCGGCGGAGGAGATCAGAAAGCCCGAAAACGTCGTGTCCCTCCTCAACGTGGACCCTATCGAGCTGGAATTCGGTTACGGTATAATCCCGCTGGCTGACGTCAATCAGGGCGGAGACCTGCTCGACCGTGTCGTAATGATAAGGAGACAGATAGCCATAGAGCTGGGTACTGTTGTGCCGATAATCCGTTTAAGAGACAATATACAGCTGAACCCCAACCAGTATATCATTAAGATAAAGGGCATACAGGTCTCGGAGGGCGAGATCCTCTTTGACCACTATATGGCTATGAACCCCGGTGGAGTAGAGGAGGAGATAGCGGGTATCAAGACCTTCGAGCCCTCGTACCATCTGCCGGCTCTGTGGATAACCGAGAGCCAGAGAGAGCGGGCGGAGTCCTTAGGCTATACGGTAGTCGACCCGCCGTCGATAATCGCGACCCACCTTACGGAGATAATAAGGCAGCATATCGCGGAGCTTCTGACCCGTCAGGATACACAGAACCTTATCAACAACTTAAAGGAGAGCAATCCGGAGGTCGTGGAGGAGCTCACTCCGAAGCTCATGGGCGTCGGCGAGATACAGAAGGTCCTGCAAAATCTCCTGCAAGAGGGCGTCTCCATAAGAGATCTGCTGACTATATTCGAGACCCTGGCGGACTATTCCCCTACCACGAGGGATACGGATGTGCTCACGGAATATGTGCGGCAGGCCTTAAAGCGTGCCATAAGCGCGAAGTTCTTCTCGGAGTATGAGGCGACCAGCGTAGTGACCCTCGACCCGAAGGTGGAGCAGGAGATCATGCAGAGCGTCAAACAGACCGAGCAGGGGGCTTATCTTACCTTGCCACCCGACCGCACAAAGGCTATAATGAACGCAACGGAGGCCGAGGTCAGGAAGCTTGAGGAGATGGGCCGGATGCCCATAATAGTCACCTCCCCTATCGTGAGAATATATTTTAAAAAGCTTTCGGAGGACTATATCCAGGATCTCATCGTCATTTCATATAACGAGGTAGATTCGGGAGTTGAATTACAGTCCGTGGGCATGATAACCGCGTAAGTGCTTTTTCTTTGCATAGCATCTCGCGGGACAGCTGCTCCGTGGGCTTGATTATAGAATGCTTAAACTATGATAATAAAGAAGTTTGTCGGAAAAACTGAAGAGGAGGCCACCAAGGCTGCCCGGGAGTCCCTGGGGGAAAACGCGGTGGTCTTAAATGCCAAGCCCATAAAGAACAAGGGGCTTTTTGGCCTGTTTAGAAAGCCCAAGGTAGAGGTGACGGCTGCCAGAGAGGAGGCCGACGACGGAAATGTTTCGAATTCCAGGCCGGTGAAGCTGCCGCCGAAGGAGGACAGAAGCTCAGCATTAAGGGACATCATACCCGAGGAGAGGCCGGGCCGCCTGGATCTGAAGGCAGGCGACGAGGAGGGCTCCGGCTCGGGAAGCACAGCCTCCCAGTATGAAAAGGCCATAGACGAAAAGCTGGAGAGCATCCACTCGCTGATAGAAAAGCAGATGAAGAAGGAGACAAGCGAGATACTCGCCGAGGCAGCTCCCGGAGAGGAAAAGGATTCCGATTCCGAGATGTTCAAGTTTATAAAGCTCATCTACAACACCCTTATCGACAACGAGGTCGATGAGAAGTACGCGGACGAGCTCTTAGATGAGGTGGAAAACCACAGGTCCAAGAAATTCTCCATGGACTATCTGCTGTCCAGCATTTACCAGAAGCTGGTGCTGAAGTTCGGAGAGGTGAGGCTCATATCCAAAACGGATGACGGAAGGGCCAGGGCTGTATTTTTCATCGGGCCCACCGGAGTAGGAAAGACCACCACCATAGCCAAGCTCGCCTCGCTCAAGTGCGTCAATGAAAAGGCCAAGGTGGCCCTATTTACCACCGATACCTACAGGGTAAAGGCGGCGGAGCAGCTCAAGACCTACGCGGATATCCTGCAGATTCCCTTCAGGATAATCTATTCCCTGGAGGATCTGAACGCGGCCATAGAGGAGTTCGCGAATTATGACTATATCATGGTGGATACCGCGGGCCATTCCCCGAATAACAACGAGCAGATGGAGGCACAGAGACAGTTTATAGAGGCGGCGGAGGCCAAGCTTCCGGTCGAGACCTATCTGGTGCTCTCGATAACCACGAAATACAGGGATCTTATAAATATCGCGGACACCTACGCCCGCCAGCTCAAGTACAGGATAGTCTTCACGAAGCTGGATGAGACGGCGGCCTTTGGAAACATGCTCAATTTAAGGCTCAGGGTGGACGCGCCGATGTCCTACGTCACCAACGGGCAAAACGTTCCGGACGATATAGAGGAGTTCAACGCGCAGAAGATAGTCAGGATACTTCTCGGAGGACGCAGCGCGGATGAGGTATAGCGCAGAGCTGCGCACAGGAGGAACACCAGGTTTCAGGTTTTTGAAGGAGCGGAGCAGCTCCTGATGGTTGTAAGTCAGATATTACCGGGGATAAGCTCCCATTTGACATAGGAGATTTGATTTAATTGGATCAGGCGGAAAATTTACGGAATATAATAAAGAAAAACCAGCTGGAGGCGGCCAGCGCGGCCCGGGTGATAACCGTGACGAGCGGCAAGGGAGGCGTGGGAAAGTCCAATACCTCCATAAATCTGGCGGTACAGTTTAAAAAGAGAGGCAAGAGGGTCCTGATCTTTGACGCGGATTTCGGACTGGCCAATATCGAGGTGATGTTTGGAGCGATCCCGAAGCATTCCCTTGCGGACCTCATCTATCAGGGGATGAGCATAAAGGAGATAATAACCTGGGGACCCCAGGGCATAGGCTTTATTTCCGGGGGCTCGGGAATAACGGGTCTTTCCAATCTCAGTCATGAGAATTTAAATCTTTTAATTTCAAAATTAAATGAACTCGACAGCCTCGCAGATGTTATAATAATAGATACTGGAGCAGGAATATCCGAGCAGGTGCTGGAGTTTCTGGTGGCCAGCGGAGAGATACTTCTCATAACCACACCGGAGCCCACGTCGCTCACGGATTCCTATTCACTCTTGAAAGCGTTAAAGCATAATGCAAAATTTAAGCCGGAGATGACCTCAATAAAGATCATTTCCAATAAGGTGGAAGACTACGACGAGGGCAAGCAGCTGTTTACCAAGCTCAACATGGTAGTGCAGCGTTATCTGAAGCTCTCGATGTCGTATGTGGGCTGTGTTCCCCAGGACGACAAGCTCGTCAAGGCGGTAATGCAGCAAAACCCGGTGTCCATTTCCGACCCGAATTCCAGGTCGGCCAGGGCATTTGAGGACATTGCGGACACTCTCATGGATATCCCCCACGAGGAAAGGACTGCGAGAAAAGGAATGTCCGGCTTTTTTGCAAATATTTTATCCGGATGGAGAAGCTGACTATGCTGAATGAATATGTAAAACCCGGCAATGTTATAGAGATCATCGATAAAGACCTGGACAATCCCGAGGAACGCAGCGCCAAGACCCTGCGTACCCGTATTTTTGACATAGTATCCGACGACGTGATAAAGGTCACGATACCTACGGTTCAGGGCAAGCTGCAGCTTATTGAAACCGACGGCGAGTATGATGTATATTTTTATACGAGCAACGGCCTGTACCAGTGCACCTGTACCGTCAAGGACAGATACAGAACCAACGCCATACCGATAATGGAGCTGGAGCTCCAGTCGAATTTGAGGCGCTATCAGAGGCGGGAATACTACAGGCTTAACTGTATGCTGGAAATGAAGTGCCACGCCTTTGATGAGGAGGAGACCGACGAGTATATCAAGACGGGCAATTATTCCACGGCCACGGGCTTAAAGAGCCCCAATGCGGTGATGGTGGATATAAGCGGGGGCGGAGCCAGGTTCGTCTCCGTCGACAGCTATGAGGTGGGAGCTCTCATTCTATTCAGGTTCTCGCTCAAGCAGGCGACGGGCATCAAGGAATATTCCGTAGTCGGGAGAGTGGTCTATTCCGAGGTCATGGAGAATATGGGCGGAAAGTACGAGAACAGGGCTCAGTTCGTAGATATCGAAAATACCGAGAGAGAGAGCATTATCAAATATATCTTCGAAGAGGAACGCCGTATAAGAAAGACTACCACGGAAAAGTCCTGATAAGCTGTGAACGGCCTCAGACGGGGCCGGGTGTCGTTTTTGACAAAAGGGATATGCCCCAATATATAGTGGTTTAAGGGAAGGAAAACACAAAATGGCAAAAAAAATACTGGTTGTAGATGACTCTGCACTCATGAGGAGGCTCGCCTGTGATATAATCAATTCCGACGAACGTTTTCATGTGGAAAAGATCGCACATGACGGTGAGGAAGCGCTGAAGTTCCTGGAAAAGGAGCATTTTGACGGCGTTGTCCTGGATGTGAACATGCCGAAGCTCGACGGACTGGGGCTTTTAAAGGAGCTCCACAGGAAGGGCATAAAGGCCAGGATACTGATGTTCAGCTCCCTTACGGATGACGGAACGAAGGAGACCCTGGAGGCTCTCGAGCACGGTGCGATGGATTTCATCAAGAAGCCGGAGAATATAGTCCGTGCCGACGATGATTTCAAGAAGCAGTTCATAAGCGTCCTGAGTGTGGTCACCGGAGTGAGCCATACCTCGCATACTCACGGAGAGTTAAAGAGCGTCAGGACCAGGAGCAGTTCCCCGATAGTCGGAGGAGAGAAGCTCGTGGCCATCGCCAGCTCCACCGGAGGTCCGAAGGCCCTGCAGCAGGTGATACCCTTCCTCCCCGCAAATCTCAACGCGCCGGTGCTCATAGTTCAGCACATGCCGCCCGTATTTACCAGGTCGCTGGCGGAGAGACTGGACAGCATGAGCAAGATCCACGTAAAGGAGGCTGAGGAGGGAGACATTATCCAGAAGGGCACTGTCTATCTCGCGGCCGGAGGCAGACACATGAAGGCGGGCAAGATCGGCGGAAGGATGAAGATCTACTACACCGATGAGCCCACCCGCGAAGGAGTTCGTCCTGCGGCGAATTATATGTATGAGTCTCTCATGGATTCGCCTTACTCGGAGATCTGCTGTGCAGTACTTACCGGAATGGGTGCGGACGGAACGGCAGGAATCAAAAATCTTGAACAACAAAAGAAAATATACGTTATCGCTCAGGATGCGCCCACCAGCGCAGTTTACGGTATGCCCAGGGCAATAGCCCAGACGGGTCTGGTAAACGAGATCTTGCCGCTGGATAAAATAGCCGGTGCGATAACCAAAGATGTGGGGGTTAGATAATATGGATGTCAGCCAGTATTTAGGTGTATTTCTCGATGAAGCACACGAGCATGTTCAGACCCTGAGCGACCAGCTCATGGTCCTGGAAAACGATCCGGAGAACGAGGACAGTATTAACGAAATATTCAGGGCAGCCCACTCCCTTAAGGGAATGGCGGGTACGATGGGTTATAAGCGTATGCAGAAGCTTACCCATGTTACCGAGGATGTCTTCAGCGCCGTTAGAAGCGGACAGATGAAGGTCACCGGCGGTCTTGTGGATGTACTGTTCCAGGCTCTCGACGCGATCGAGGCTTATGTGGACAACGTTCAGAACACATCCGATGAGGGTACAGAGGATAACGAAGGTATACTGGAGGAGCTCAATAAGATACTCCAGGAGGGTACAGGAGAAGTAAGCAGCGCAGGCGGAGCGGCTCCGGCGGCGGCAGCGGCTCCCGCGGCGGAAGCGGCAGCGGCACCGGCAGCAGGCGCGTCTGACGAAAAGGCTCTCTACAAGGCCATGAAGCTCGACGATTCACAGGTGAGCACCATGAAGGACGCCATAGTGGCCGGCCAGCATGTTTACGGGGTTACCGTATATATCGACGAGAACTGTCTACTGAAGGCAGCCAGAGCCTTCCTGGTATTCAAGGCGATAGAGGAATTCGGCGAGGTGGCGGCTGTAGAGCCCTCCTCACAGGATATAGAGGACGAGCATTTTGATTTCCATTTCAGCATGTTCGTTGTGACCGAGGAGCCCCTGGACAAGGTCATCGAGGCCGCAAAGAGCGTGTCCGAGATAGTGGACGTAGTCGGGGAAGAGTTTAATGAGGATATGCTGGCCGCTCCCGCAGCAGAGGCAGAGGAAGCGGCACCCGCGGCAGAGGCGGCAGCGCCCGCGGCAGAGGCAGCTCCTGTGGAGGCAGCGGCTCCCGCGGAGAAGAAGGCTCCCGAGAAGAAGGCTGCGGCAGCAAAGCCCGCAGGCAAGGCTGTTACAAACAGGACGGTCCGTGTAGATATAGAGAAGCTCGATGTACTCATGAATCTGGTCAGCGAGCTTATCATAGCCAAGAACTCCATCGTTTCGGCCGGGGCAAATATGGCCCAGAAGGGCTCGGACTCCGATGTGGATGCTCACTTCAACGAGCATATAGAATATCTGGAGAGCGTTACCACAAATCTTCACGAGTCAGTCATGAAGGTTCGAATGGTTCCTATTGAGAACGCGCTGCAGAAGTTCCCCAGAATGATCAGAGACCTTGAGAAGAGCCTTGGCAAGCAGATGACCCTGACCATCACCGGTGAGGAGACAGAGCTTGACAGGACAGTGGTGGACGAGCTGTCTGACCCTCTTATGCACCTTTTGAGAAACAGCGCCGACCACGGACTGGAAATGCCCGATGAGAGAAGGAACGCCGGCAAGCCTGCCATGGGTTCCATCTTCATCAACGCCTTCCAGGACGGCAACAACGTTATAATAGAGGTTGGAGACGACGGTAAGGGAATAGATGTAGAAGCTGTCAGGAACAAGATAATTGAGAGAAATTATCTGCCTGAGGAGAGAGCCCTGCAGATGAACGACAAGGAGGTCATCGAGGTCCTCTTCGATCCCGGTTTCTCCATGGCCAAGAAGGTTACGGATCTCTCCGGAAGAGGAGTTGGACTGGACGTCGTTAAGTCCAAGATAGAGGCCCTCGGAGGAGACGTAGAGGTACGTTCAAAGCTCGGCGAGGGAAGCACCTTCGTTATCAGGCTTCCGCTTACACTGGCTATCATCCAGGCACTCATGGTCGTTGTGGGTGGAGAGAAATTCGCTATCGCCCTTGGAAATATCCAGACTATCGAGGATATCCCGATCTCGGACGTAAAGCTGGTTGAGAATAAAGAGGTCATCCAGCTCAGAGGAACGGTCATTCCGATAATCAGGCTTTCGGAGATACTTGATGCTCCTTCGAAGAATGATCCCAATGCAAACCTTGTGGTCGCGGTAGTCAAGAAGGGAGATTCCCTTGCAGGACTTGTGGTGGACGAGCTTATCGGACAGATGGAAGTCGTTATCAAGTCTCTTGGAAAATACATCAATACCACCAGGATAATAAGCGGAGCTACGATCTTAGGAAACGGCGAAGTCGCTCTTATCCTTGACTCGAATGCATTGTTTTAACTAAATAACAGGAATACTAAGGGGGACATTGAAAGATGGCTGAAGAAATTGTAGATGTTTTAAATACCCATGAGTCACATGCAGAGCTTATTCAATATATAGTTATAACCGTAGTAAATGAGCAGTACGGCATAGATATCAAGTACATCGATAATATCGTGCGTATGCAGAGCATAACCCGTGTGCCCAAGGTACAGCCCTTCTTCAAGGGGGTTATCAACCTCCGTGGCGAGGTCGTGCCGGTAATGAGCATAAGGAAGAAGATGGGTCTCGGAGAGGATGAGATAACCAACAAGAGCAGGATCATCATCTTAAAGTACGAGTCCAATGCTTCCATAGGAATCGTCGTTGACGAAGTAAAGCACGTCGTTACCATAAGCTCCGACAATATCGAGAGAGTATCCCACGATTCGAAGCTGGATGCAAAATCCTTCATAAGCGGAGTCGGAAAAGTGGAGGAGGGACTTATCTCCATTCTCGACCTTGCGACCGTTATCGATGAGGAGAAGAGCATATCTGAATCCTAAGCTTTAAGCTTGTGCAAAAAATTAATACGAGGGTTGTTTAATGAGTGAATTTGATCTTAACCATGTTGAACCGATTTATATTGACGTGCTGACCGAATTGGGAAATATAGGCGCGGGAAATGCCGCTACCTCCCTTGCACAGATGCTCAATACACAGGTAAAGATGACGGTGCCGAAGGTAGAGCTCCTCGACTTTGACAAGATAGGGGAGGCCATGGGAGGCGAAGAGCAGATCATGGCCGGTATCTATCTGCTCGTGGAGGGCGATATTACCGGAAGCATAATGTTCCTGCTCGACGAGAGGAGCGCCCATCTGCTTACGTCGAAGCTCATGGGAACTACTCCCACTGAGGGAGAGCTCAGCGAGATGGAGGCCTCGGCTCTTAAGGAGATAGGCAATATAGTCACCGGCGCTTACCTCAATTCGCTGGCAGCTATTACAAACCTTACCATAACGGAGTCTATTCCGGATCTGACGGTAGATATGGCGGGAGCAATCCTTTCAGTTCCCGCGATACAGTTTGGAATGGTGGGAGATAAGATACTGTTTATACAGACGGGCTTTACCGGAGACGAGGAGCTGAACGCGTTTTTCCTGCTCGTACCCGACCTTCCGTCGTACGACAAGATGCTTAAGGCGTTGGGCGTTATCCAGTAATAAAAAAGTAACTTGGAGCAAGATTATGGCTGATTTGATTAAAGTAGGAATGGCGGATCTCAAGCTGTGTATTCCTCCCGCGGGCATAACGACCCTTGGCCTGGGTTCCTGTGTGGGGGTAGCGCTCAGAGACACCGTTAATAAGGTTGGAGGGCTGGCCCACGTAATGCTCCCTGACAGTACCGCTATCAGGAACAATTCCAATATTGCGAAGTTTGCAGATACGGGAGTAGCTGAGCTCGTCCGTATCATGGAGCAGGCCGGGGCAAAGCGTTCAAGGATGGTAGCCAAGATCGCCGGCGGAGCAAAGATGTTCAACTTCAATTCCGACAGCGCTATGATGCAGGTCGGAGACAGGAATGTGGAGGGCGTTAAGAAAAAGCTCAGAGAGCTGGGGATCAGGCTCCTTGCAGAGGATACCGGCCTGAATTTCGGACGTACTGTAGAGTTTTTCCCCGAGACAGGGGATTTTGTGATAAAAGCAGTCGGAAAGCCGGTAAAAACAATATGAAAAGAGGAGCCGCAGCTTCGGTGCCTGTTGATATTACCTTATGGCTGAAGAAAATCTGAATGTCGCCGAGGTTCCCGGCGGAGCGCCCCAGGGCGCAGGAGAGGGGACTGGAGCGCCTCCCGATGGGGAGAATATTGCAATAGAAGAGGGCGAGGCGGCCGAGGGAGAAAAGCCTGAGGAAGAGGAAAAACCGCCCGAGGAAATACATTTAAAGACAAAACCGGTGCCGGCAGTCGTTATGCTTATTGGAGGAGCGGCTACGGCTATTTCGTGTTTCGTCAGGAAGTTTCCGCTTTTGAAGATGCTTTTTGTCGTGTTCATTGCCCTGCTCTGCTTTTGGATAGCGGGCTGCATCATAAAGCTTCTGCTGGACAGGATAGTTATAGAGCCTCCCGAGGAGGAGGAGAAGCCTGAGGAGGAAGCAGAGGATGGAGAAGGGGAAGCTAACGACGGAGCAGTGATAGAAAAGAATACAAACGCGTAAATGTGCCGGGCCCGGTGGTTCCGGACAGTTATACAAACGCTACATGATGAGGGGTCTGTTTCGTAATGGACGAAACCGCAAGAAAGAAGCTTTGGGATGAATATGCCGCTAAGCGGTCACCTGAACTTAGAGAAAAGATAATTGTTGAGTATGCTCCGCTGGTCAATATAGTCGCGGGACGTCTGGGGATGTATCTGGGTTACAACGTGGAATACGATGACCTGGTAGGCTATGGTGTTTTCGGATTGATAGACGCCATAGACAAATTCGATTTCGCGAAGGATGTCAAGTTTGAGACCTATGCCTCCCTCAGGATAAGGGGAGCCATCCTGGATCAGATAAGGAAGATGGACTGGATACCCAGGACCATCCGGCAGAAGCAGAAAAAGATAGACGCGGCGATAAAGGACGTGGAGATATCCAAGGGCCGCGCCGCCACCGATACGGAGATAGCGGAAAATCTCGGCATAAGCGAGGACGAGTATGCGGACTGGCAGTCGCAGATGGCTGTCACCAACGTGGTCTCCCTGGACGAATTCATCGAGCAGGGGACGGAGGCTCCTATCAAGGATACCTCCCGCTCGAGGGTAGAGGGACCCGAGGAGGCTCTGGAAAAGGAAGAGCTTAAGAAGATGCTGGCAGAGTCCCTGGAGCTTCTGACCGAGAAGGAGAGAAAGGTCATCGTGCTCTATTATTATGAAGAGCTGACCTTAAAGGAAATAAGCAACGTCCTGGAGGTTTCCGAGCCCAGAGTGTCTCAGCTCCATGTGCGTGCTCTTCAGAAGATGAAGGTCAAGCTTGGAAAGTATATGGGTATGTTTACCGACCAGACTTAAGGACTGTTCATAAACGGATACATAATAAGGAAGGCAGACTATGGCTGATTTAAACGGTTATTTTCAGCTTCATATAGATGATAAGGGCACGTTTCTTATAGTGCATGCGCCTCAGGGAGCCGGCAGGCCGGTTACCATGCTTGAGGTGGAAAATTATCTGAAAAAGAAAAAGCTTCCATACAGCGGGACACTTTTGCGCAACGCTATCAATTCCAATTCGGAAGAGCCCATAAAGCTCCAGCAGACACCGTATTTTAAAGTTAACGAAGAGACGAACCTCAGGGCCAGCGAGGACAGGATGAGTGTTATCGCCCGTCTTTATCCGGCTGCTGGGGGAAGTATGGTCTCTTTGGAGGAAATACAGAACGACCTTACAAATCAGGGCTACAAGGCCCAGCTTGATAAAGAAAGTGTCGAGAGCTTTTTAAAGGACAGGAAATATTGTACGGATTTCGTTGTCGCCCACGGCGTACCGCCCGAAGAGAGCGTGGACGGCTCTGTGGAATATTTCTTTAATACAGATCTTTCGGTAAAGCCGGCCCAGAAGGAGGACGGCAGCGTGGACTTCTTCAATCTGAAGACGGTCTGCGAATGCAAGGAGGGGGACCTGCTGGCTAGGCTTCATCCCGCGAAGCAGGGAGGCTTCGGCATAGACGTACTCGGAGAGCACGTACAGCCCAGGCCGGTGGAGAATGTCCAGCTCCTCTTCGGAAAGAATGTGGCTATAAATAAGGAGAGGACGGAGCTGACAGCCAACGTCAGCGGCCATGTGCGCCTCACGGAGGGGATGGTCATCGTCTCCGATATCTACGAGGTCAAGGACGTGGACACGTCTACGGGCAACATAGATTACGACGGAAACCTCCTGATAAACGGCAACGTCCACGAGGGCTTTACCGTAAAGGCCTCCGGGGATATAGAGGTCCGCGGAGTCGTAGAGGGGGCCACGGTGGAGGCCGGAGGCACGGTCACCGTCGTAAGAGGCATTAACGGCAACAACGTGGGAAGGGTGACCGCAGGGGTCAATATCATTTCCAAATATATAGAGAATACCTCGGTGGAGGCGGGCAACTACGTCCAGACCGAGGCCATAATAAACAGCCAGGTTACGGCGGGCTCCACTATCACCGTGGAGGGCAAGAGAGGGTTTATCACCGGTGGCCCTATCCGCGCACGAAAGAGCATCAAGGCCAAGACCATAGGCTCGGATATGGGGACGACGACGATCCTGGAGGTCGGGCTGGACCCCAAAAAGAAGGAGAGAATCGCCACCCTTCAAAAGGAGCTTCAGGAGATCGCAAAGCAGCTGGCCCAGATGCAGCCGATCCTGCTTTCAGTCAAGCAGAAGCTGGCCCAGGGAATAAAGCTTCCGGCGGCTCAGGCCATGAATATGAAGAAGCTCTCAGATTCCTATGGGGAGCTTACGAAGAAGTCCCAGGCCGATACCAAGGAGCTGATGCAGCTGGAGGAGGAGATGGATATGGGAACGGATTCCTTTATAGAGGTCTCCGACTATGCGTATCCCGGCACTCACCTGGAGGTATCGGGGGCTAACCTTGTAATAAAGACGGCTTACCACTACTGTAAGTTCGTTTGTGAACACGGCGAAGTGGCGATGAAGCCTATATTCTGATAGCGGTTGAATTTTATTAAAAAGAGGTTCATATGGCAATTAATCCCTTAATGGTCAATGGTTCTATAATGAATTCGCAGGATATCTCCCTCTACAGGATGAACGACGACAGCAGGGCTGCCGTTGTCCAGAGTCATGTGGTGGAGGAGACGAATCAGGAGAGCACCGAGCAGTCCACGAGAGTAAACGAGTTTGCCAATACTGCCGAGGGCGGCGAGGGGTTTGACGCCAAAAATTCCAGCGGAAACGAATACGCGGGAGACGGGGGAGCCTACCGGAGGAGAAAGCTCCACGACAAGGATGGAGATGTTTTTATTAAGACTAAGAGCACCACAAGCTTTAATGCTTCGATATGAGAATGCTTCGCTTGTTCAAGTCTGGGAAAAGAGTAACAAGGCTTAATGCCTTACGATGAGCAGGGCTCAGGTGTCAAGGGCTGAGCAGAGGTAAAAAATGACGGTTATTGAGATCGTGCTCCTTATTTTGGGAGCACTTATTTTTGCAGCGAGCTTCATAATACCGGAAAAGCTGTCCGACAGAAGGTCCGACAAGGAATCGGGAATGGGCGGCGCGGTGAACGATATAAACGCCCGGGAGATGGTGGAGACCATGAAGGAGGACATCGAACGCCAGGTAAGGCTGGCGGTGGACACCTCCGCGGAGGCAGCGGTAGAGGATGCCGTGCTGCGCTCGGAGCGAAATATCGAGCGGGTGACGAATGAAAAGATGATGGCCATAGACGAGTATGCTCAGACGGTGATCCAGGATATCAACAAGAATCACAAGGAAGTGGTCTTCCTCTATGACATGCTGGACAACAAGACGGCGGATATCAAGAATACAGTACGAAAGGCCGAGGGTACTAAAAGTGATATAGAGGAGGCCGCTAAAAAGGTCCGTTCGGAGCTGGAAGCCATAGCCAAGCGCTCCGCGGAGACCGTCATCGCAAACAGCGCCAGGACAAGGAGCGCAAAGGCCGAAGCGGCGGCAGCCCCCGAAAGGGAGCAGTCTCAAAATGCGGAGAGCATCCCGGCGGGGAATGTGCCGGCTGGAAATATACCGGTTGGAAACGCGCCGGTCAGGGAGCAGAGAAAGGCCTATGTACCGGAGCCGGAGGTAAGAGTGGCAGAACCTCAGGCGGAGCCGGAGATTTTGCAGCAGGTCACGGCCAGCCCCAGACCGGCAGCAGCGCCCCGTCCCGCGAAGACCGATGTGGCGGCGGAGGTACAGGCCGTTGAAAATTCCATGAAGGAAAAGGGAGTGCCTAAGCTCGGACGGGCCCTGGCGGCGGCCTTTGCACAGGCCACCATGACCAGCGCAGCCCAGGAAGAGGAGGCGATGGAGCCAGCGATGGAGCAGGAGCCGCAGCCGCAGCTGGAAGCGCCCGTAGCAGAGGCACCGGTGCCGGTATATAACGAAGTGGCAGCGGAGGCACCCGCTCCCCGGGAAATACCGGAGGAGGCCGTGGAGCGCTCACCGCTTTCGGACCTCTACGCCGCGGCCAACCCGGCCTATACTGAGGAGCAGAGCGAGGCTCCCGATGATGGTGATGTGGTCTTTAGCAACGTGGAGGACCTCCAGGGCCTCGTAATAAGTATGCACAGACAGGGAATAGATGACGTGGAGATCGCCAAGCGCCTGAGCATAGGCGTGGGCGAGGTTAAATTGATGATAGGGCTTTACGCGAGGTAAGGAACTGTAGCAGACTATGAGTTTAAGGGCGTATCTTCGGGGCATAGGGATAGGAATGGTGGTGACAGCCCTCATCCTTACCATATCCTCCGGGAAAAAGACAATTTCAGACAGTGAGATCCGGGCCCGCGCGAAGGAACTAGGCATGGTTCAGGGAAATGAGCTGCTTATCGGCACGGAGGTCTCGGACAATTCCGCCTCCGGGAATTCCGCTGAGGACAGCGACAGCATCGAGATAGTGGTGGAGGACGAGAAGGCCTCCGCAGCGGCTACGGGCGACAGGAAGCAGGCCGGAGTCTCAACTGCCAGCGCTTCCAAAACCGGTGTTTCTGGTGCCAGTGCTGCTAATGCAAGCGGTTCTGGTACAAGTGCTTCCAGTACCAGCACTACCGGGGCAGCTGCTTCCGAAAATAGCGCCGCTGCCGCCAGCTCCAAGCCCAAGGTGACCTTTTCTTCTGAAAAATCTCCTGCGGTGGAGAGCGTTTCGGAGGCGGTGAATGCGGCTTCGTCGGCCTCCCGGCCCAGGAGTACCTCCAGTACGGAGACAGAGGAGACGCAGACGTCCTCGCAGACGAGCACCGGAGAGACCCCGGCCCCGGCGACAGCTGCTGAGGAGGCCCACGCGGCCACGGCGGGCAGCAGCTCGGGACAGGGCACAGCGACGGAGACCACAGCTGAAACGGAGACAGCCGGCGGAACCTTTGTGTTGCATATTTCCAGGGGAGAGAGCTCCTACGCCGCTGCCAAGGCCTTAGAGGAAGAGGGCATCGTGGACAGTGCGGTGGCCTTCGACAAATACCTGGTCTCACAGGGCATAGACCGGCAGATCGACGCGGGGGACCACATCATTCCCAGGTCGGGTACATATGAAGAGATAGGACAGGCGCTGTTGCGGTAGCTTATAGCTAAAAAGTGTTGCAATAGCGCTTTTCTTATGATAAAATGCGTTTTGCGCGCGTTTGTGAAAGACGCCGCAGGACACTATAAAACAGGCATGCCGATAACGTGAACGGTGCATAGTTCTAGTATACTACGTCTTTACGGGAGTTGAAGCATGCCGAAGAATGAGGCCATAAGACGGCCTTCTAACCACAAGGAGGAAAGACATGAGTGTAATTTCAATGAAGCAGCTGCTTGAAGCGGGTGTTCACTTCGGACACCAGACGAGAAGGTGGAACCCTAAGATGGCTCCCTACATCTACACGGAGAGAAATGGTATCTACATCATCGACCTTCAGAAGACAGTAGGAAAGATCGACGAGGCATACAATGCGGTCGGAGATATCGTAGCCGACGGAGGCACGATTCTTTTCGTAGGAACCAAGAAGCAGGCACAGGACGCTATTTCTTCAGAGGCTCAGCGCTGCGGAATGTACTATGTAAATGAGAGATGGCTCGGCGGAATGCTGACCAACTTTAAGACGATCCAGTCCAGGATCAGACGCCTCAAGGAGATCGAGGCTATGAGCAAGGACGGCACCTTCGACGTACTTCCCAAGAAGGAGGTCACCCTCTTAAGGAAGGAGTGGGACAAGCTGGAGAAGAACCTGGGCGGTATCAAGGATATGAAGAGAATTCCCGACGCTATCTTTATCGTGGACCCCAAGAAGGAGAGAATCTGCGTACAGGAGGCACATGCCCTGGGAATCACCATTATCGGAATAGCCGATACGAACTGCGATCCCGAGGAGCTCGACTACGTTATCCCCGGAAATGACGACGCTATCAGAGCGGTCAAGCTGATCGTTTCCAAGATGGCCGACGCGGTTGTCGAGGCTAATCAGGGCGAGACAATGGAGGTAATTGAGGAAGCCGAGGGCGAGGCAGACGCAGAAGCAGTCGAGGAGGCTGCAGAGGAGTAAGATACAGATATATAAGAGGAGGCTATTATGGCAATTACAGCAGCACAGGTTAAGGAATTAAGAGAAGTTACCGGCGCAGGCATGATGGACTGCAAAAAGGCGCTGAATGAGACTAACGGAGATATGGATGCGGCTATCGATTTCCTTCGTGAGAAGGGACTTGCAGGCGCAGCCAAGAAGGCAGGACGTATAGCGGTTGAGGGACTTTCTCTCACAAAGGCCACCGACGACGGCAAGAAGGCCGTAGTCGTAGAGGTGAATATCGAGACAGACTTTGCGGCCAACACCGATAAGTTCAAGGACTACGTAGGCGCAGTTGCAGATCAGGCGCTTTCTTCAAGCAATACCGAGATGGAGGCCTTCCTTGAGGAGAAGTGGAACAAGGATTCCTCTCTCACTGTAGAGGAGGCAAGGAAGCAGGCCGTTTCGGATATTTCCGAGAATATCGGCATCCGTCGTTTCCAGAGGATCGAGGAGCCCAACGGCTTCATAGCTACATACATCCACGCCGGCGGAAAGATCGGCGTTCTGGTAGATGTTGAGACAGACGTTGTAAACGACGCGATCAAGGAGATGGGCAAGAATGTAGCCATGCAGGTTGCGGCTCTGTATCCCAAGTACACAAGGTCCTCAGAGATCGACCAGAGCTACATCGACCGTGAGAAGGAGATCTTCCTTGCAGAGGCTAAGAACGAGAAGCCCGATGCCAACGAGAAGATCTGGAACGGTATCGTAATGGGCCGTGTAAATAAGGAGATGAAGGAGATCTGCCTCCTGGATCAGATCTACGTCAAGGCCGAGGACGGCAAGCAGAGCGTTCAGAAGTATGTGGACGAGGTTGCAAAGGCCAACAATGCCAAGATCAATATAAAGAGCTTTGTTCGTTTCCAGACCGGAGAGGGCATGGAGAAGAAGGAAGAGGATTACGCAGCGGAGGTTGCGGCAGCAGCGGCAGCGGTACAGAAGTAAGCCGTAAGCAGGACGAGCTGAAATCTTGCAATGTTATTCCCCGGGAGGATTTAAAAGCTCCCGGGGTTTTCTTTTGCCAAAATTTATTGTATATTTTGAATATGAGTGAAAATAATGGAAAAAATATTTTAAAATATTGTTCGCATTTCTTTCTTGAAATGAGTCACAGCTTTGACGGGGACAGGAAGAAGGAGCACAACCATACCCTGGAAATTTTGTGCTTTGTGGAGTTGGATGCGTCCAAGGGCTTTGACGTCATGAATTACAACAAGGTTGAAAGGCAGCTTCTGGACTGCCTGGAGCCTTATCAGGAATCCTATCTCAACGATATGGAGGTTTTTGCCGGCGACACCACGATCGAAAACGTCGGTGAAGTCGTGTGCCGGGAGATCAACGAGAGGGCACAGCGCATGGGAATCAACCTGTACCGCTTCGAGATCGCCGAAACACCGTTGAGGTCATATGTTATCACAGATAAGCTGTAAGAATGGGGCTGTAGAACTTAGTAGAAAATATAAAAATTTAGCCAGCAGTTCTTGGTGAATAGTACCTGCCCCAACCTATCGGTTTACATAAGCGAATACGTACAAAAAATGTACAAAATAAAGTGCAGAATTGGCCATATTTTATAGGTTTTGGCTCTTTTACCGGGACGAAATTTGTTGTATATTACTATTAACTGAAGTTTATGTTATGCCGATTTAGTCAACAAAGGGAAAAGGATCAGATCCGGTCATGCGGGAGGGTGTTCTCCGGCCTCTGAGGAGGCTGTGTATCCTGCAGTTTCCGGTCTGCGAAAGGAGACAGGTGTATGAAAAGAAAATTTATTAAAGCAATGGCCGTCGGAATTTCCGCTATGATGCTTATGAGCTCCACTTTGGTATATGCCGAAGAGGGGTCTGAGGGAGGCGGAGAGCCTGCGCAGAGCGAGGAGAGCAGCTCTGAAGAGAGCAGCGGAGACAACGGCTCTGGTGAGGAAAGCAGTGACAATTCCGGCGACAGCGGAGAATCTCATGAGGAAGGCAGTTCGAATGAGTCAGCCCCGGTTGAGGAGCCTGCAGCAGAAACACCCGCTGCTGAACAGCCTGCACCTGAAACTCCCGTAAATGAAACACCTGCATCCGAGACACCTGTGACAGAAACGCCTGCAGCTGAGACACCTGCCGAACAGCCCGCGGCCGGTACGGAGGCAACTGATTCGGCGGCAGCAACTGATCCCACAGCTATGGACCCTGTGACAGGAGAACCTGTAGTCACCGATCCCGCAGCGGCTGGAACCGTAACGGAGGGGACTGAGTCTGCCGGCGACGGCACGGTGACTGTTCCGGTGGATACACCGGCAGAGTCGGCTGCAGCTTCTGAAAGCAGCGAAGAAGAGGCTGAAAAAGAAAGTGAAACTGAGACCGTAGAGGTAGACAAGTCCTTTTTTGAACAGATAGCCGATATAGGTAATGAGACAGTACTGCTCATGCAAAAGACTGTCGAGAAGGCCGTGGATGATATTACCGGAGTTACGGCGGAGGAGGAGGCAGCCGCTGCAGCGCTCAACGAGCCCGATGAGAATCCTACTATTGAGGGAGGATATATAGACTGGTCGGGCACGGAGCTGTCCGCCGTGGCGATGCCCCAGCACACAGACGGTACAGAATATACCAACTACGGAGTAAACGGAGTTGCCTGGGTACAGAAGGGCGACTACGTATATATTTACCTGGAGGATCAGAACAATGCGGCGACCAGTGCCGGATACAACAGCACAGGTAACTATTCCATCAATACAGATCTTGGCTATAAGATAGTGTTCAAGCTCAACAACGATGGTACGGTGACCTCCAATACAGACGGGATCACAGCTGTTTATCAGGTGGATAACAACGGAAACTGGTTCTGGAACGAGGAGACAAAGCAGATGGAGGCGCCTACCGGACACTGGGAGATAAAGGTGGACAAGGATGCCATACCCCAGAACCTGGGTAATATAAGCTTTGGCTTATACAATACTTCAAACCAGGGCAGTGACGGATATACGCCCTATACCCTTGAAATGGGACTTACCAACAGCAATACAGTGACTCCCTTCAATGATGAGACCAATGAGCAGGGCTATATAGACAGCTGGGATGGCAGAGGGGTAGTCCAGCTGGATTACACCACCTCCGGTACCCACTACGGAAACGCTGACGGCTTTGCGGGTCAGTACGGAAACGGAGACCAGATCTACGGAATAGCTACCACAACGCTTCCGGCGCACACAGACCAGGGTAACTACTGTGTGATGGAGTACAAGATCTACGCCAACGACGTGGTAAGGCAGAGCTGGGGCGGTATAGCCGACTGGGAGAGCTATTACATGATGACCCGGATGGTTGGGGTTGATGCCGAGGGCAATATGGACTGGGATACCGCGGGCCTGGTCACCAAGGAAGATGGAGTATATGAGTATCATATCTTCGCTACTGATACCGGCGGAAACTGGGCGACTTATTCCGACTATGAGAATGCATTGGCCAGTATGGACTCGCAGTATGTTCCCTATAACTACGATTTTGGAACGGCTCTGGTTACCGTTAAGGACGGCGATGTCACAGTTGAATGGTATATAGACGCTGAGAAATATGCTTCGTTTATTGCTACGAAGTATCCTCAGAGTGGAGTTACCAGCGCTACAGACTTGAAGGAGGTTACGACCTCTTATCACAGGATCGGCGGTGAGGTCACCTCTGCCGGTGCATCCAGCGGTCCCGTTGCAAATGCGGGAATGTGCCTTGCAGCCTGTCTCATGGGTCTGGCACTCAATAAGAAGAAGCTCGTGAACGCGGTTCAGAAGGCTAAAGCAGAAGTATAAGATAAACAACACTATCCTCATAAATTCAGAAATTAACTCCCGGGTCAGATAAGCCCGGGAGTTGTTTTCACATTATCACAATGTTAAAAT
>JAFTEI010000268.1 GCA_017453965.1 Lachnospiraceae bacterium | reverse complement strand
CGAGCAGTTTGAGAATATCATAAGGCCCTGCGAGCACAGCACAGTCTACGAGGCCATATGCAGGCGCTTAAAGCTGGACCCGAAGGACCCGGGACGCTCGGAGGACGCCAAAAGGCGGGTGCTCGTGGTGGACGACAACGCCGTTACCCTAAGGAGCATAAAGGCGCTTTTGGACAGTGACTACGAGGTGAGCGTGGCCACCTCCGGCATGAAGGCCATGACCTCCATAGGAAAGGCCAGGCCGGATGTCATACTGCTCGACTATGAGATGCCGGTCTGCGACGGCAGACAGACCCTTGAGATGATAAGGGCGGACGAGGAGCTTAAAGACATACCGGTGATCTTCCTTACCGGGGTGAGCGACAGGGAGCATATTGAGGCGGTGCTGGGCCTCAAGCCCTCGGGATATCTTCTAAAGCCGCCGGTTAAGTCAACCTTACTGGAAGCGATAAAGAAGGCTTTATCATTGACATAAACCTTGTCAGAGTATATATTTATTGAAATTCTTTAAAAATTCAGGAGGAAAAGTATGCCGGTATTTAAGGGCGCAGGTGTCGCCATAGTCACACCTTTTAAAGAGAACGGAGATATAGACTACGATAAGTTCGGTGAGCAGATAGATTTTCAGATCGAGAACAAGACCGATGCCATAATCGTATGCGGAACTACTGGAGAGGCGGCTACTCTTACCGAGCAGGAGCATATCGAGGCCATCGAATTCTGTGTGCGCCATGTAAATAAGAGGGTGCCCGTCGTGGCGGGAACCGGGTCAAACTGCACCAAGACCGCGGTATATCTCTCCATGGAGGCGGAGAGGGCAGGAGCCGATGCCCTGCTGCTCGTGACTCCCTACTACAATAAGACCACCCAGGCCGGGCTCATAGACCACTTTACCGTAGTTGCCAATTCGGTGCATCTGCCGATAATATTATACAGCGTAAAGAGCCGTACCGGCATGAATATAGACCCCGGGACGATGAAGACTCTCTATGAGACGGTTCCGAATATAGTGGGTATCAAGGAGGCCAGCGGGAATATCGGTCAGGTAGCCAAGATACTGTCTCTTTGCGATGGAATTGAGCTCTATTCCGGAAATGACGACGAGACGGTTCCGATGCTCTCCATAGGCGGAATAGGAGTTATCTCCGTAGTTTCAAATATAGCTCCCAGGTTCGTCCACGATATGGTTATGAACTATCTGGATGGCAATATAGAAGAGGCTAAAAAGATGCAGCTTAAGGAGCTCGAGCTGGTGGAGGCCCTCTTCTGCGAGACTAATCCCATACCGGTAAAGCACGCCATGAACCTTTTGAATATGGGAGCGGGGCCTTTGCGTAAGCCCCTTTCACCGATGTCGGCGGCCAATCTGGAGCAGCTCAAGACGGCCATGAGGAATTTCGGACTTTTGCAGGGATAAAATCCCTTTGATAGATGAGGTAAAAAAATGATCAAAGCAATTATGAACGGCTGCGGCGGCAGAATGGGAAAAATGATACTTTCCGTGGCGGATACGGACCCGGAGATAAATATAGTGGCCGGGGTGGACAGGGTGAATGTCCAGAATATGAGTCTTCCGGTTTTCGGAGAGATTTCCCACTGCAACGTTCCCGCCGATGTGGTCATCGATTTTTCGCTCCCGGAGGCTACGGATGCCCTCCTGGATTACTGCGTCGAAAAGAAGCTGCCCCTCGTGCTTTGCACTACCGGGCTTTCAGACGCTCAGCTAGATAAGGTGGAAAAGGCGGCGGAGACCATACCGGTTTTGCGGAGCGCCAATATGTCCATAGGCATAAACCTCATTATGAATGTTTTAAAGGAGACAGCGGGCAAGCTTGCGGCAGCGGGCTTTGATATAGAGGTGGTGGAAAAGCACCACAACAAGAAGAAGGATGCGCCCTCGGGCACAGCCATAGCGCTGGCGGAGACCATGCTCTCTGTCCTGCCGGAGGACTATTCCACGGTCTGTGACAGGAGTGAGCGCAATGAGGCCAGGCCCGCGCACGAGATAGGCATCTCGGCGGTCAGGGGCGGGACCATTCCCGGAGACCACGACGTTATCTTTGCGGGAGAGGATGAGGTCATAACCTTCTCGCACAGGGCCTATTCCAGGGCGATCTTCGCCAAGGGAGCAATAGCGGCGGCCAAATTTCTTGCAGGAAAGGCCCCTGGGCTCTATTCTATGTCAGATGTCTTAAGCTGATGCGGTTCAGGCCCTGTATAGACATACACAACGGAGCTGTAAAGCAGATAGTCGGAAGCTCCTTAAGGGATGAAAATCCAGGCGCGGCGGAAGATTCCGTTTCGAAGAGCTTTGTTTCAGAGAATTTCGTTTCGGAGAGTTCAGCCGCTTATTACGCTCTTCTTTATAAAAAATACGGTTTTTCGGGAGGACATATAATCAATCTGAACTCCAAGGCTTCCCCGATGTATGAGGCCAGTCTGAGGGCGGCCATGGAAGCTCTCGCGGCCTATCGGGGGGGCATGCAGTACGGAGGGGGAGTTACGGATGAAAATGCCGCCTCTTTTCTCGAGGCAGGAGCCTCTCACGTCATAGTCACATCTTACGTTTTCAGGGATGGAAAACTAAATTATGTAAACCTAAACAGCTTGGTCAGGGAGGTCGGAAAGGACAGGCTAGTGCTGGATCTCAGCTGTCGGCTTAAGGATGATAAGTATTATGTAGTGACCGACAGGTGGCAGAGGTTCACGGAATTAGAGGTTAACATAAAATTATTCGAGGAACTGGCCGGCTACTGCGACGAATTTCTGGTTCACGGCGTGGACGTGGAGGGGAAGAGGGCAGGTATTGACGAGGAGCTCGTGTCGCTCCTTTCGGAGGTGAGCTCCACGGTCACCTATGCCGGAGGTGTCAGGAGCCTTGAGGATATGGAGCTTATCAGGGTCAGGGGAAGGGCAAGGGTCAACGCCACGATAGGCAGCGCGCTTAAGATATTTGGCGGAGATATTTCTCTTGACGATATATATAGATTTAATTTATGATTATTTATAATTATATCCTATGCGCTATTATAACGACGGAGAGTAAGATATGCATACGATAATGCTGATAGACGACGACCAGACCCAGCTTATTATGTACCAGAAAGCCCTTGATTCGGGTTATCGTTCTATGGCAATGGAGAGGGGGAAGAATGCCCTGGAATATTTGAGAAAGGCCAATAAGCTGCCCTCTCTTATAGTGCTGGACATAGATATGCCGGTGATGAACGGCTTCGAAGTCTTTTCAGCCCTTATGTCAAATAAGGATACCAAGAATATACCGGTCATCTTCGTTTCAGGAAATGACGACCCCGCCACTGAGATGGAGGCCTATGCCCTGGGCGCTGTGGACTACATGGTAAAGCCCGTGAGCACGGAGATCCTGAGGCGGAAGGTGGACCTGCAGATAAACATGCTGGAGCGCCGTAAGAGGCTGCACTCCGAAAACGCCGAGCTGCTGGACTACAACGAGCAGCTGCAGGACTACAACAACGAGCTGCAGGCCATGGCCAATGAGTCCGTCAAGAGCGTGCTCTACATGCAGTATTTCCTGACCGGAGTGGTGACCGAGCTGCTGGCGAAGAAGGACGGCTTTGCGGCGGTTCATTCCAAGAGAGTTGCCCGCTTTATGGATATGCTGGTAAAGCAGATGATAGCCATGGGCAAGATAAGTCTCCAGGCCAGCGACCTGGACGCGGTGAAGCTGGCGACACAGGTCTTCGATATGGGAAAGATAGGTCTTCCCGATTACCTCCTCGTAAAGGAGGGAAAATATTCCCAGCAGGAATTTGAGACCATGCAGAAGCATACGATATACGCGGCCGAGGCTGTTCAGAAATATGCCTACCTCCTGCCCCAGTCCTCCTTCGTAAGCTTCGCCTACCAGATCTGCCGCTCCCACCATGAGAAGTGGGACGGGACCGGATATCCCGATCACCTTGCGGGCCCCAATATACCGATCCTGGCCAGGATGGTGAGCCTTTGCGATATCTACGATGCGCTTGTGAGCGAGCGTGCGTACAAAAAGGCAATGACGCACGAGCAGGCTTATGCTATAATAAATCAATCCGCAGGGGTGCAGCTGGACCCGGAGGTGGTGGCGGCCTTTAACGCTATTCACAGACAGTTCTACGATGTATCCCGTCTGCCGGTAGATTGATCCAGGGGGGTTCAAGCGCACGGGGAGTGTGCCTTAAGCAGCATACGCATGGTTTTTTCCAGCACTGTATTTTTATTTATCTTTTTGCCGGTCTGTCTGATCGTCTACTATAATCCCTTTATAGCCCTGTTTCAAAAGAGACGCACTGAGGGGGACTTAAGTCTCTCGGCAGCTGACGAAAGAAACTCTGTCAGCCGTAAGGTCCGCAGCTTCAGGAACGTCTTTTTGTTGCTGGCGAGCCTGGCCTTCTACGCCTGGGGGGAGCCGGTCAATATCCTTTTGATGATATTTTCCATAGTCCTGGCCTGGTTTTTGGGACTTAAGATAGCCTCCTGCAGCTCGAAGAGGGCCTCAAAGCTCTGGCTTACTCTGGGGATTTTGGTTTACATAATTATATTCTTTATATTCAAATACCTCACCTTTGTAAGCACTGAGATCTACGGCTGGCTCGGGCTCGGAGAGAGTCCGGTAGACATAGCCTTGCCCATCGGGATCTCTTTTTTTATGTTCCAGCTCATGTCCTACCTCTTCGACGTCTATTACAGGACGGCTGAGCCCCAGAGGAATATCTTAAACCTCGGGCTCTATATCTCCCTCTTTCCCCAGCTCATAGCCGGGCCCATCGTGCGCTACAACGAGATAGAGGAGCAGATACTAAACCGAAAGGAGACTAAGGAGGACTTTTCGGAAGGGCTCATACGCTTTGTCTTCGGCCTCGGAAAGAAGGTGCTGCTGGCAAATTATTTCGGCCTCCTCGCCGACAATATCTTTGCCCTGGAGGGGAGCGTAAGCGCCCTCACCGCCTGGCTCGGAGCCTTCGCCTATACCTTCCAGATCTACTTCGACTTTTCGGGCTATTCGGATATGGCAATAGGCTTAGGGAGGATCTTCGGCTTTCATTTTTCGGAAAATTTCAACTACCCCTACATATCCGGGAGCGTCACCGAATTCTGGAGGCGCTGGCATATTTCCCTAAGCTCCTGGTTTCGTGACTACGTATATATCCCCCTCGGGGGAAACAGGGTCTCCGGACCCAAGTGGATACGAAATATGCTGTGCGTCTGGCTGCTGACGGGAATATGGCATGGGGCCAACTGGACCTTCCTCATATGGGGGCTCATGTACTTCGTGATCCTGGTGGCGGAGCGGCTGACCGGCTTAAATAAGGCAGAGCGCTTTCGTGTTTTAAGGCATATCTATACAATAGCTGTCTTTACGACGGGCTGGGTCATCTTCCGGTCGGACAGCCTGAGCCTGGCTACAGGCTATATAGGAAATATGCTGG
>JAFTEI010000267.1 GCA_017453965.1 Lachnospiraceae bacterium | reverse complement strand
CTTGATAAAACCTTCGAGGGACTCTATGGGGACAGCGACCTTGGCATAGCAGTAGATATCGGAACCACGACTCTGGCCTTGACGCTGATTGATATGGAGGATGGAGGGATCATTGATACCTATACCGCTATCAATCCCCAGAGGGCCTTCGGAGCCGATGTTATCACCCGGATAGAGGCAGCAATCCGGGGGAGGGCGGAGGAGCTGCGGGGTGTAATAAGCGAAGCGCTTGTGAAGGGGATAGAGGAGCTTCTTGGCAGAAGCGGCGCAGCCGCAGCGAATTTAAAGAAGGTCTGCATCGCAGGAAACACTACCATGCTGCACCTCCTCATGGGCTATCCCACAGGAGGGCTCGGAGTATATCCCTTTACGCCCGTCAGCATCGGGCTGGAGAAGCGCGCCCTTGGAGAGGTGCTGGAAAAAGCGGAGGGTCTGCCGGATGAATTAAAGGATACGGCTGCGGCTATTTTGCCTGGAAATTCGGCTTTTGTAGGGGCTGATATCGTCTCCGGCCTGTATAGCTGCGGCTTTTATGAGAATGAAAAGGTTTGCGCTCTTATCGACCTTGGGACCAATGGCGAGATGGCGCTGGGAAACAGGGACAGGCTGATAGTGACTTCGACGGCAGCGGGTCCGGCCTTTGAAGGGGGAAATATAAAATGGGGCGTAGGCAGTATCCGGGGTGCGATATCCTCGGTGAAGATCAATGAGGGCGGAGCAGAAATAACGACCATAGGCGGGAGCGACGAGGTTACGGGTATATGCGGTACCGGGGTCATTGAAACCACTGCCGAATTGCTTGAAAATGAGCTTCTCGACGAAACGGGAGTGCTTGACGACGAATATTTTGACGAGGGCTATCCCCTTGCAAAAACTGCTAAGGGAGAGACGATAACTTTTACCCAGAAGGATATACGGGAGATACAGCTTGCAAAATCCGCCATAAGGGCTGGTTTCGAGACCATGCTTCTAAACTATGGTGCGAAATATGAAGATATAGACAGGCTGTATATCGCCGGAGGCTTCGGCTACTACCTGGATGTCAGCAAGGCCGCGGCCATAGGGATGATTCCGGAGGAGCTGCTTGAAAAGTGCGAGGCAGCGGGCAACACCTCCCTTTCCGGGGCCGTGAAATTCCTGACTGCCGGCACAGCTGCAGAAAAAATAGTATCTTCGCTTGCGGAAAATTCGGAGGAAATATCCCTATCAGCGGATAAGAATTTTAATGAGTTATACATGGAATATATGATGTTTGAATAAGGGGCTGCCAAAACTGACGGCTTCATCGGCAGGTCAGCTTAGGGAGCAGGGGAGAAGCTATTCCGACAGCCGGATAAGCTCCCTCTGACCGCAGCACAGCGCTTCCTCGATGGACAGCTCCTTATTGAACATTTTCTTAAAGGTGTCGTAAATGATGTTTTCTACAGCATAGGGCGGGATCAGCCTGCCGTCCTTCCCGGACGGATATATCCTGTCGCGGCTGGCTTTCTGCCCCTTCTCAGTTATGGGCATCCAGGGGTAGAGCTTCATTATCTCGTAGTTGTCGTAAGGATAGGTTATTACGGACTGGCCGTTTAATGTGGTCATGTAGTAGCTGGTGCTCTTTCTGGAAAGCCATTTATAAAATTCGAAGATGAGCTCCTTTTTGTCCGTGTTCTTGTTAAGTCCTAAATTCCAGCCCACGTTGACCGGAATTCCACCGGGTATCATGGCGTAGTCCACCTTTGAAACAATATCGCTCTGTACGAAATTGCTTATATTTGAGGCGTATTCCGTAAAGGAGATCAGCATGGCGGTGTTCCCGGCACCGAAGGAGTGGAAGCTCTGGTCGATAGAGGTTTCGAGAAAATCCTGTTCGGCATACTGGCAGCTTTCCAGCATGCTCTCAAAGCCCTTGACGTTTTGTGGCGAATTCAGCGCAAGATGACCATGTGCATCATACAGGCCGCCGCCGTAGCTCCAAAGACGGGTCAGAAGCTCAAGGATGAGCTCCTCATGAATGCTCCCCATGACGGAGGTTCCGTAAATAGTCGGAGAGTAGGGATTGAAGGATTTTGTAAACAGCCTTGCAATGGCATTGAATTCCGTCCAGGTTTTCGGGGGCCTTAAGGGTGCGTTGTGGATAGACTCAAACTGTCGCTGCATGAGGGGCATATCGAAGAGATCTTTTCTGTAAAACAGAATGTGGGTGCCGCCGACAATGGGGAAGCCGATGTACCTTCCCTCAAATTTGCAGTTGTTCAGATTTTTTCTGACGATATGACCATGCATCGTGTCATCGGAACGGATGAAGTCGGTAATGTCCGAAAAAGCCTGCTTTTTTCCCATGAAGGTAAGCCAGGATACGTCGAACACAAATATATCGTAGTCCTTACATTCGTTGTCCGTATGCTCAACTATGGTATTGAAAAGATCCCTGTAGCTTAGGATATCGTATTCGATATGAACATTGTGGGTCTTTTCGAATTCATTGGCTACGGCGCACATTGAAAGAAGGGTAGGAAGCGAAGGAGCAAGTATCCTGATACGCTCCCGGGGAGTTACTCTCACGGGCACAGGGGCCGGGACGGGAGGGAGCTTCAGGCCGGAATCCATAACGTTGTCCTTAAACAGCAGGAATTCTTTTTCGAAAAACCGCGGAGAGCGGATGTTTCCCATAAGGGTGTCTATGCAGTGCTGACCCAGGAGATAGGCGGTTCTGGAGGTATGAAGAACATTCGGAAGATAGTTGGTCTTGTTCCAGCAGTCCTCCCCCAGCGTTATGAGGCAGCAGTCCTCGGGCACCCGGATTCCGCACATATCGAAGGCTTCCATTATCCCCAGGGTCAGAAGCTCCGACGACACCAGGATGGCCTGGGGCGGCTGCTGTACCAGTCTGTACATGGTCTGGCGGAAAGCGGCTTCCTTGGAAAGTACAGTTTCGATGATGTTGCTCGGATTGCTGGTCAGGCCCAGAGTATCCAGGGCGTCAGTGTAGCCGGTAATGCATTCATGCTCGGAAAAATAGCTGTCAAAGCCGCACATAAGCCTTATGTCGCGGTATCCTGCCCTTATGAGCTGTGAGGTTATATCATAGAACACCTTGTAATTATCGAAAGAAAGAAAATTGCCATAGAAATTTTCGGGGAAGCGCTCGATGAATACCGAAGGGATGTTGCGGCTGAATATGCTCTCCTGGAAAAATTCGCTGTTTTGCGGCTGGCAGGTTATGAGGATTATTCCGTCCACATTCCTTCCGATAAAGTCGTTTATGATCTTGCTTTCAAGCTTTGGGGTATTGTATGAAAAAGAGATATTTAAGGAGTAATTATAATTTTCCGCACCGGAAAGAATGCCTTTTAGTATCTCGGAATGACACAGATCGTCTATATCGGTAAAGACAACGCCTATTTCGTGAACACTCATCGTCTTTAAGTTTTTTGCCACGGTATTGGGAATATAGCCCAGTTCCCTGACCGCGTTCATTATTTTTTCCCGAGTCTCGGGCTTAATGCTTTTTGTATTATTGAGGCAGTAAGAGACTGTCGCAATGGAGACGTCACAATATTCCGCCACATCCTTTAAGGTTACCATGATAAATGCTCCTGTAACTGTTTTTCACGATGAACAGCTTCTCAATATAAGAAAAATATTCTGTAGTACTAATGATAAGGGTACCAGGTTAAACTGTCAATTTAAAATTTAAACGTTTAAATTT
>JAFTEI010000266.1 GCA_017453965.1 Lachnospiraceae bacterium | reverse complement strand
GTAAAGCACTAAAGGAGCTTCAGGAGAGCCTTGAGCCGGAGGGCAGCTCGGAGAGCGCAAATGATCTCAGAATCTTAAATGTCATCAATAATGTAAATGATGGAAAGGGAATCCGGTGGAATCTAAATGAGCGCTGGGCTCTTACGGCAGATGAAGAGGGGAGCACTATCTCGAAAGCCTTAAACGATTCCGATAAAAACCGCAGCCGGGTCATGACCGGAATAAAGGATAGGGGCGCTGCTCCGGAGCTGGAGGATTTTATCACCACTACGGCTGAGGAATACCCGGCCAATCAATATATGCTGGTGCTGTGGGATCACGGTGGAGGACCCAAGGGAGGCTTCGGAGGAGACGACAGGGGCAATAAGGAAAATACCTATATTACGGCAGAGCAGCTGACCTCTTCTTTAAGCTCGGCCTGCGCTGGGATAAGAAGGTCAGAAAGGTACTATAATAAGGATTTTAAAAAATTTGCCTTCATAGGCTTTGATGCCTGTCTTATGGGAAATCTTGAGACAGCAATGGCTCTTGTGCCCTATGCGGAATATTTGATCGCCTCGGAAGATCTGGAGCCTGGTACAGGCTGGGATCACAGGGGGTATGTTAAGGAGCTCTATTACCCTTCCTGGTGCCAGCAGCTCATAGATGCCGGGTATTCGGGCTCAATGGGCTACCCTTCGGCCAACAGCGCCTGTGCTGACGACATTAAGGATACCGTTAAAGACATTGGATGCCAGCTGGTACTGGATAATACTGCCTATTATAACGAACAGGAAATAAAATCCACCATGTCCGTTGTAAGCCTTAATGAAACAGGCTTAAGCAATCTGAATGCAGAGATCAAAGGCTTGGCAGACGCTCTTAAAGCACAGCTGACAGAGGGCAGTAAATTCAACAGAAATGCATATCTTAAGATACTGGAGGCTGCCGGGAAAGCGGTTAATTTTAATGACTCCGGTGAGGGAATAGTGGATCTTTATTCCCTCTGCCAAAGCCTGGCCGGTAAATTCGGCAGTGGCGATGTCAAGACCCATGCAGACAATGTGGCAGAAATTTTAAAACCCGACGGACATGATGATAGCGCTGCAAATAATCATGATCCTATAATCATGCAGCAATATACGGATTCATATTATTTTGCTCACAAGAACGATGGCTTTAAGCAGCTCGGCGGGCTGTCTGTCTTCCTGCCCTACAGGAACAACCGATTTACCTACGAGGAAGATGACACCACTGAAACATTTGACGGCTTAAAGGATTACCTTGCCATATATAAAAAGGTGAACTCTCCCTCCATGACCTTATCCGGTGGCTATGCGGATCTTCTCAAGGCCTTCTGCGCGGCCCAGGCTATAGGAATCGTATTGAGTGACCAGTATAATAATGAGCCTTCCGAGATAAGCGCTGCCATGAAGACGGTACAGGCTGCCCTTGAAAGTGATTATGCTCCTCTGGATGAGGATACCAGGGCCATGCTCGGAAGTATGACTCAGGAAAACGGGGAGATCATAAAGGGCCGCATTTCCACCAATGACTGCTACATGAAATCCACGGTTCAGGATAAGGAGCTTAGATATCTCCTGGCTTTGGATGATGAGAAACAGGTCATGGTCAAAAATATCCGTCAGCAGCTGGTTTTAAGCGGAAATAACGGGAAGACATTCAGGCTGGGCTTTTTGCCTGCAGTCTCCTCGGTGCCGGTGGAAAAGGATGGAAAATATCAGTATTTTACCGACAATCAGAAGGACAGGAAATGGTTCTTTATGGGAGATCATCCGGCGGCGGTGTTCAATATAAGGAATCTGGACGATCCGTCACAGCAGGATTATTTCGATCCCTTCGGAAAAACTGCCATTCTTGCCCAGTTCCCGGCAGTAATGGAGAAAAAAGGCGGTAATTACAGCCAGGGCGTGGTAATTGAGGCGGAATTCGGAGAAACCTCCATGAATGGTGTCGTTCCGAAGGGATATTATACCTATGACACGGATACGAAGCAGCTTAACGGCTTTGTTCCCTGGGATGCCGGGGCGCTTGAGGATTACAGCTTCTGGCCACAGTCTGATCTGGGAGAATATTTTGAAGGTGCTGTAAATGATTTTAATGCAGAGGATAATGCTGCAAATGTCTATACCGGTGCAATCAGCGCCAGGGAGCTGACCTTCTCCCGTGACAAGGAATTTGCCAAGGGTCTTGAAGACAATGGAGAAATTGCCAAGGGAGCTTTTGATTATATATTGATGGATATTTTCGGAGGCCGCTACTGGCTTGCTTCCCCTGACGGCGGAGAAGCTGTGGAAGTCCGCCTGTATCTGCGCAGTAAGGACGGAAAACCGGAAGATGGGAATATAGAGTATATCAGCCGGAATTGCAGTGATATTGAGCCTGTATTGACGATGATAACCAATTCCGGAGAATATACCTTAAGCTTTGATGAGGCGGATAAGCCTGCCGTCGGTTATTACGACGATGATGGGGACTTTCATGAGCTTTCCACCGGGGAGGATTTTGCCAATCTTCCCGGAGGAACCTATAAAATCGTATTCAGGGACTATAATCAGAAAGCGGAACGCCTGATAGTAGACGAGGCTGCAAAGGTTATTATAGACGGAGTGACGGAAAAGGTAAGTGCTTCAAATTACGTATTCTTCTTTTACGGCTCCTTCCCTGTACTCACGGTCGGTGATACGGACTCAGGTCTCGATATCTCCTATGGGGCTCTGGCGGGAGATGGGGACTTCCCCTATGGTATATATAAGACCCTGGATTCTGAAAAGCCTGAAAATGATCTGTGGGATTTCATTACGGTTAAGAATGGAGGAAGTGCTCTAACGGACCTCCAGTATGTACATTTATTCCTCTATGCAAGGAACAAGACCTATGAGGTCAATTTCTACTCAGAAGACACTAAAGCTGCGCTGGAGGCCTTT
>JAFTEI010000265.1 GCA_017453965.1 Lachnospiraceae bacterium | reverse complement strand
CTTCCTGGCCCTTCTGCCATAGGCATCCAAAACCTTTGAACAGCTCCGGAAGTTATCCAAAAGGTAGCCTATATGCCCCTCCTCGACGTACACATAGCTTATGGTTATCTGTCCGCTCGGCAGAGTGTCATTTAGTATGAGGCTCCTTATCACCCCATCCTTTATCTTGACGTTTGAAAGCTTCTGGTTAAAGGGGACCTCCTGGTCTATGCCGTTTTGTTCAAAAAACCGGTTAAGGAGCCTATGCTCATCGGGGGTGCAGTCCTCTATGCTCTTTACTCCCTTAGGGTCTTTCCGATATATCCTCTCCCTGAAGTTTTTTGAATAATAAAGCGCCCCTATGGATATTTCATAAAACTGCTTTCCGGGGAAAATATCGAAGCCCTTTTTTTCAAAATAACTCACCAGCGCGTCAGAGGCCGGCATCATATAACGTATATAGGCCGCTCCGCCCTGCTTCGCCGCAGCCTCGAGCTCTCCGAGCATATAGTCAGCACAGTCCCCCTCCCTGAAGGACTCCGAAACAAAAAAGAAGGCTATGTCAAGAAAGCCCTTAATTTTCGTAAAGGCCGAAAATCCTGCTGCCCTGTCCTCCTCGTCCGAGGCTATGAGTATTTCCTCTTCCCCGGTCAGCACCACATCGTATCGTGCGGCAATATCCTTATAAATCTGGCTTTCTTTATCTCCGGTAGTTATCCATGTAGATTTCATATCATTTCACATAAGCCCCTACTGCATAAGCTTCGAATATATCATCTTTACCGTCGGAATATTTGCCTCCGACTGCCTTGTGGAACGCTTTATTTTAAGGCCCAGAGCCTTGACCACATCCTCATAGGCTCCCTTATCCCCATAGGGATCGTCATTTGCGAAAATGTGTTTATATAGCATACGGGCGTTATATGCGGAAATATCCGCATAACATTCCTTAAAGGTGGCATACCCGTTTTTTGCAAGGAAATCCTGACGAAGCTGATTTTTATATTCCTCAAGCTCCGACTTATTTAGCTGGGAAACAGGCCCGTCCCCTGCCCTCTCTTCCTCGATCTTCTCATTCAGTCCAAGGGCATCGTCCACCGCAGAGCGCTGTGTCATATGCTTCATATGCCTTGCATATAAGACGTTGTATCCGAGACTTACGGCAGAGCCCAAAAATGAAAGGATAAGACCTACCGGGGCAGCTACCCCCGTCATGCTTAAGGCGCCGCCGACCATCATTATAGCACCTGTGACCATCTTGACTCCGGCACTTTTCTCCTGATTGACCGCCATATTGTCCACATGGGTCATGAGCTTTTTAAGGTGCTGCTGCTCTTTCCTTGCAGTCTTCTGGGCTTCGGTGAGCTGTTCGTCATCCTGTATCTCCACCTGGGACAGCTTCTGGCGTCCCCGGGTTATGTCCCGGCGGGAGCTCACGGCCCTGCCCAGCTGTATGCCCCCTGCCACGGTAGTGGCAAGGCCCGCAGCTATGCTCACTGCCCCTGCAATAAACTGGGTCCCGCCCGCCACGGTTTTAAAGGACTCCGAGGCGGTCTTTACCGTTGTATTTCCGAGCCAGCTGCTGCTTCCTGACAGGGTTTCCGTAAATTGAGATACAATTTTGCCGACCCCCGCAGTCATATCCCCAAAGCTTTTGGAAATATTTCCGGCAACAGAAAGGCTCTGGGCAAACTGATCAGCAGTAGTGAGGGTGGACATCTTTTCCCCTAAGTCGAAAGCAGAAGCAATAGAGCTTATCATACCCAGCAGCGCCATAACCGAGGTAAGTCCGCTTGATGCCATTGCATAGCCCACTTCCCCGGTAAAGCCTAAAACGCTGTGAGCGCTTCCGTCAGTTATCTTTAGGATCTTGTCTATCTCACCCACAACGGTTCCGGTATTCTTGACTCCTTCTAAGAAGCCTCCTCCGTCTCCCACTGCGGCCGCGGGTGATTGTGCAGTCTTTCCGGCTTGTGCAACGTCGAACTGAGGCATTTGAAGATCCGGGTTGGCAAGCAGATTTCGTAATTCCAGCGCCCTTGCATTGAAGTCATTTATTCTCCGCGCAACCTCCTGGCGCAGCCTTTCGTTCGATATGAGCTGGGGCGACATATTCGCTGTAAGATTCGCAGCCTTGTACATATCAAGCAGTATTTTTCCCTTTTGGAGCAGTGAGCTGCAAAGGTCGTTCGCACGCTGCTGGTTTGCGTCCGGATTATCTCTAAGCTTATTTTCAAGCCTCTTTTCCTCAGCTTTTGCCTGGACATAGTCACTTATAAAATCACAGCCCATAACATAATGCCAGATTCGTCCCATGGCGCTCCAGTCGATGACGTCGTCTGAGGAATCAGATCCTATCCTCTTCCAGAACTTCCATTTGCTTGCGACCATCTTGTCTTTAAACTTATTCACATCTGGGGTATAGGTGGTCAGAGCCCTGTAAAAGTATTCCGTATCCGGGGCATTTGTCATGTCATGTTCAACCATAAAAAACATGAACATAAGCTTTTCCGGCGGAGCCTGAGTGAGCTTATAGACAAAGGGTTCCTTTGTTTCCGAGGACTTATTGCAGTTCCTGTACATCCAGGCAAGGATACCTCTTAAGCCCTCCTTCTGCTGGGGCTTCATCCAGTCCTTATCTTCTTCCTGCCACAATCTGTGTTCTTCATCCGGTGCCATAACGCTTCTCATGGCATCTATATGCGCCTGCTTTGCCTCATCCGTAAGATACCGCTGGGAATTAATGACCTTCTCATTGGCGCTGTAAGCTGCTGCGTTATGTGCTATCTCTTTGTCGGTAATATGACTAGGATAGTGGCTGAAGCCGGGTTCAGCGGTTTCCGGGTTAGCCGCATTATCCTCCGCTATCTTTACAGTGATAAGATCCTGAAGGAAGATGATAAGATCCGTATTTCTCTGATCATCCGCCTTTTGAAGCTCATTGCTTAAACGCGCCATCAGCTCCTGCTTCGGATATTTTTTCATAATATCAGCAGGAAGCAATGTGTAATATTTATTCCTTAAAAGTGAATACCTCGCCTCGAGGTAACTGTCCCTGGTCCTGTATTCATGGTAATGCTTTACCAGATCTTTATCGCTTAATTTTATTGCCGTCTCTATAGAGACAAGCCTTCCGTCTTCATAAGCCCTCGCATCGTCTTCCAGATCCTTAGCGTAGAGTCGGTCCTGCAGCTTCAGTCTTTCTTTCCCCTCTTTTAATCGCTTTTTCCTCATCCTGTCGGAGTCTGCAAACTGAAAATTTACAGCCACCGACGCATTCTCCATATCCGCCTGCAGCGTACGCTCCGAGGGCATCGTAACCTGTGTGATGCGGCGGTCGACAAGGTTGCCCTCAACAGGGTTGTCCATCCCCCGCACGTTTCTTTGAATCTGTGCCGCATTGATCTGCACGTCTTCATGGACTGAAATTACGGAATCTCTATGTACACTTTGCCTGTTTACCTCTAACTCTCCCATACGTTACCTCAGCTTAAATCGGGTCTTATCCCCGGTAATCTTATTCACAATGTATATGAGCTGCTCCCGGACTTCATTCCGGAAGCCCTGCCAGGTAATCCTCGAGCAAAACCTCTCCTTCAGCCACCTGCATAAGAAGAAAGCTTTGATCCTCCGCAGCTAAAAGCGCCGTATCCGCTGCCAGCTCTATATCCTCATATAGCTTTTTATCGTCGTGATCCGCACGCAGGGCCGTAACAGACTTATATACAAGCATCTTTCCGTCCCCGCTTATACAGAAGCTCCCATAGGGGAGGAAGAAATTCAGCCTTGCTATCGCCGCGGAAAGGGGCAGCACCCCGTCCCTGGGAATATCCGTCATAATGGTGATGATAGAGGAAAAATACCATACCTCATCAGCTCCTTCGAAGGGAATAAAGGAATATTCCGCCAGCACGTCTATGAGTTCGGGCCCATACCCGGACACCAGCACCCGCAGCATATCCATCGGAGTCCCCAGCTCCTCGGCCGTAAAGATCGAGGCCTCCTCGACATCTTCATCATTCTTGAAAAAATCCTCCAGCCTGTTCAAAAGCTGTTTCTTTCTATCGCTCATAATGCTCCTTTCTGCCGCTCATGACCTGATCCCGGCTTAGGCTATGCTCTCTGTTGCTCGTGACCCGCCTCCGGCTCAGGCCCTGCTTTCTGTTGCTCGTGACCCGCCTCCGGCTCAGGTTCTGCTCTCTGTTGCTAAAGCAGGAAAATTATAGCATAAATCGGGGATAAATGAAAATTCTGCGCTGCAGTTTTATTACCTGTTTATATCTTCCATCAGTTTCTGTAACTGACTTCATTTTTCATCTGATATTCTTCCTGGCTTACGATAGCCAACGCATCAAGTTGTCTCATAATGGCAGAATCAACTATTCTTTTTGTGACTTCTCCAACATATTTTGCTAATTCATCCCCATGCCTGTTTCAAATAACCCTGATAAGCGCCATATATACAACGGTTCCAAGTAATATGCTTAAAACGGCATTCCTCTTCCATGCCTGCATCCCTACCACTGAACCCCCTGCTATAAGCTCAGGGATGCCATGGGGCGGAGCTGTCACAGAAACCTCCCGCAGACAATATACCACCAAAAGCGCGATTATCGCCTGCGGCAGCACCTTCCCCAGGTAGGAGACATACTTAGGAGTACGCTTCCCGAATATGAGGAAAGGAAGAAAACGCAGGGCCATGGTTGTAAGCGCCATGGCTAAAACAAGTATTACGGGCCTCATCCTTCCCTGTCCTCCTTTTTCCTTATCACTGTCAGAAGTAATGTTATAAGCAGCATTGACGGAATCAGGAATTTCTCCGTTCCAAAAATTACAAGGCAGAGCACAGTGCTTACAAGCCCGATGACAGCGGGTTTATGGTCACCGGACGCCAGCCACTGCTCTGTAAAGGAGGCAATAAAGAGAGCCGTCATCGAAAACTCAATTCCGGCTGTGGAAAAGTGGATCACGCTTCCCAAAAGGCTTCCGATAACACTTCCGGCCACCCAGTAGCACTGGTCAAACAAGGATACAAAAAAGCGGTAGCGGTTGATCGACTCACGCGGAACATCATCATCCTCGCATAAAAGCGAATAAGTCTCATCCGTCAGCGCAAATATAAGATACGGCTTGTATTTGCCGGAATCCTTATACTTATCTATCATGGAAATGCTGTAAAAAAGATGCCTGGCATTGACCATGAATGTAGTGATGATAGTGGTGATAACGGAAGCTCCTCCGGATAAAAGTCCTATGCCGACATACTGCATCGAGCCCGCATATATCAGTGCGCTCATGGCAAAGGCCCAGCCTATCCCGTATCCCGCCTTATTTAATAAAATACCAAAGCCTATCCCAAGGACTATATACCCGGCCATAACAGGGACGGACTTATAAAAAGCTTTTTTAATCACAACTCTTCTAACCTCCGCACAGAAGCCAAGTTTTTAAGCTCCTCAAACCTCCTCGCCTGAGTGGACATACTGAAGCTGTTCACCCATGGCGGATTTCATTATCTTATATGCCGGCTCCCCAGTGCAATGGCAGGTGAAAAATTTTGTAGGATACCTCTTCAATTCCTTGCTTATATCTGTGATCTCGCCAAGCTCCTCATCCGTATATTCCGTTTTCTTCATCAAATGGAAGCCGCTTATGACCGCATCCGGCGCCGCACCATATTTATCCTCAAAAGCATCCATGATGCTTAAAATACCGTTGTGAGCACAGCCGGACAAAAGGATCCTCTTGTCGCCATCGCTGATTACAAGGTACTGCTCATGAACAAAATCATCCCTTACAAACTCACCGTTTTCCTTTACCAGCATTCTTTTATTTGTAAAAAGCAGTTCGTGCGACCTTTTCTTTATCGTAAAGAGCTCCAGTTCATCATCTATCCGGTGATTGCCCCGAAGCTTCACCACCTGCAAAAGCTCCGATATCTCCTTATCTATGCCGATATACCTGTAACGCTCGCCCTCTGCCTTCTCCCCGTCATCCGCGTAATGCTCCGCACCGGCCGTATCCTGCATATAGATAGCCGCATCCGTATTTATCCTCGCAAACGGCATGATGCCGCCCGAATGGTCATAGTGCCCATGGCTTAAGATCACCGTATCTATCTCCGCCAGCTCGATGCCGAGCTTTTGAGCATTCTGCAGAGTCTCCTCCGAAGGACCAAGGTCTAACAAGAGCTTGTGCTTCGCAGTTTCTACATAAAAAGACAAGCCATGCGCACATGCACATCCCTCACGCCCCTCCGTATTTTCAATCAAATTTACAATTCTCATACTGCCTCCATTCGGTTGATTTGATAATATCTGGTGTAGCGCTTCAACACCTCTTTGAAACACTCCACTACCG
>JAFTEI010000264.1 GCA_017453965.1 Lachnospiraceae bacterium | reverse complement strand
TCAGATACTTGTTTTTTTAAATCAGGTGTGCTACTGTAATAATGTATAAATGGATTTTATACGTAGTGGCTTGCGTTTATGCCCCTTAACTCAAGGATGAAAGGAGGGGAGCTTATGTCGACATTTTCATTATCAAATATCTACAATAATATTCTGACCACCAGCGGTATGTCAGCCGCCGGCAGTACTCGTTTTGATACCCATACAAAAGACGAATTAAGGAACATATATAAATCCATCGTGACGCAGTCGAAGGAATCGCCCTTGTATCTTTTTGACAATTCCGACGCGACCAAGCAGTATGCGGTATCCCTTAAGGAAAATGCTCGACAGCTGAGACAGGTGATAGGCGAGCTCTCCAACGAGAATTCCACGCAGCTTCTGGATAAGAAAACGGCATCTTCGTCGAACGCAGATGTGGTCACGGCCAAGTATATAGGTTCCGAGGAGGCGGCAGGGGAGGCGCCCTCCTTTGATATTGAAGTCAAGAATCTGGCCTCGGGTCAGGTAAACGTGGGTAATTATATCCCCGACGGGGAGATGGCGCTGGAGCCCGATACCTATTCCTTTGATATACACGTAAACGATACTGATTATGAATTTCAGTTTGTGGTCGAGAACGGCGATACGGCGCATGATATTGAGGATAAGCTCTCGAGGCTTATAAACCGCTCCAATATAGGCGTCAACGCATCCCTGGAGGAATATAACGGCTATTCCGCACTGAGGCTTGCCAGCACGGCAACGGGGCGCAGGGATGACGGGGAGCTGTCGTTCAGGGTCTCCGATGACAACACCTCGAAGAGGGCCGGGGCGGTTGCTTATTTCGGCATAGACAATGTAGCTACACAGCCGGAAAATGCCACCTTTCTTATAAACGGCAATGAGCGGCATGCCTATTCCAATACCTTTACCGTCGATAAGACATATGAGCTTACTCTACAGAGCGAAAGCGCGGAGGGAGAGGCTGTACATATCGGCATAAAGGCGGATGTGGAGTCGCTTACTGAGAATATAAATTCCCTTGTGGGCGGTTATAATGACTTTATAAGGCGTGCGGCGGAGTTTACGGCTAATTACGGGAAGTCCACCAAGTTTACCAGAGAGATAAACACGCTCGCCAATTTCTATAAGGGCTCCTTGGGATTCCTGGGACTCAACGTCAATGAGGACAATACGATCTCGGTGGACCAGGACGGACTTAAGACGGCGATGGAGAACGATGAGGACGGAACGGGGCTGAATTCGATACAGAAATTTACGAACGCCCTTCTGACAAAGTCCAATAAGATAGCCCTCAACCCCATGGATTACGTGGATAAGACGGTGGTGGAGTACAGAAATCCCGGCCGCACCTTCCCCAATCCGTACGCAACTAGCATGTATACGGGAATGCTTTTCAATTATTTCTGCTGATTTAAATAAGTAAGCTCCGGCTTCGGACGCAATTCAGTCTTGAAGCCGGAGCTTTATGATTCTTTTTCTTGACGAAGGGCAGAGCTTGTGCTATAGTATTCGAACGAGCGGGCAGCTCTTTTTTTATTGAGTGAAGTAGCTATGAGCTACAAGTCAGATATTACTGGGGATAAAACCCTTTTAATAGAGGATAAAACCATAAGAGGCGCATTTTGCCATATTTTCAGGAGGAATACCATGCGTACAAGGATCACACTTGCCTGCACAGAGTGCAAGAACAGGAACTACGACACAACAAAGGATAAGAAGACACATCCCGACAGGATGGAGATCAAAAAATATTGCAGATTCTGCAAAACCCATACCTTACACAAAGAGACAAAGTAATTATCAGGAGGTATAGGAAATGAGCGAAGCAAGCGGAGCAGAAGCCAGTAAGACCCCGTTTTTCAAAGGAGTAAAGGCAGAATTCAAGAAAATAGTATGGCCTGATAAGCATAGTCTGTTTAATCAGTCCGTAGCTGTTATAGTTGTTTCTCTTATACTTGGAATCCTTATAGCTATAATAGACAGAGGACTGCAGTTCGGTATCAACGCTATTATAGGCTGAAGCTGACGTATTGAACGGAGGTTGCTATGGCAGAAGAAGCGCACTGGTATGTTGTACATACATATTCAGGTTATGAGAATAAGGTCAAAGACAGCATTGACATGGCTATAGAGAACAGAAATCTCCAGGAGGAGATCCTGGAGGTTAGGGTCCCGACACAGCAGGTGGTGGAGGTTAAGGCTAACGGCGTAAGAAAGCCCGTCGAGAAAAAGCTTTTCCCTGGATATGTTCTTGTAAATATGGTCATGAATGACGATACGTGGTTCATAGTGCGTAATACCCGTGGAGTTACCGGGTTTGTAGGGCCGGGAAGCAAGGCAGTGCCCCTGTCTGATGACGAGATGAAGCCGCTGGGTATTCATGTGGAAAATATGAAGATAGACTTTGGCGTAGGCGATACGGTAAGGGTCGTTGCCGGAGCCTGGAAGGATACCATAGCCGTCGTCAAGAATATGGATATGGCCAAGGAGATCGCAACGATCACCGTAGAACTCTTTGGAAGAGAAACACCTGTAGAACTGAGCTTTGACGAGATCATGAAACTGAATTAAAAGTGTTTTCGATAGAACCAAATGCCGAATTTATTCGAGCAGTTGGTTTTATTAGAAAACCTGCCCGACACGAGCCTAAAAGCAACGCGAGCATATGCGAGCGGAGCGATATGCGAGTGAAGGGCGGCGATTACGAGAGCTGCGCAGCAGCGAAGTAATCGACTTTTAATATATACATTTTTTTAAATTTAAAAAGTGGGAGGGACTCTCCGCCCATTATCTACCACAAGGGGATCATCCCTGAGATTTTTAAGGAGGACAAAATGGCAAAGAAGGTAGAAGGCTACATCAAATTGCAGATTCCGGCAGGCAAGGCAACCCCTGCACCGCCGGTAGGACCTGCGCTGGGACAGCACGGTGTCAACATCGTGGAGTTTACTAAGCAGTTCAATGCACGTACGGCAGATCAGGGAGACAATATCATCCCCGTTATCATCACCGTATATGCTGACAGGAGCTTTACTTTTGTTACAAAGACTCCGCCCGCAGCGTCCCTTATCAAGAAGGCTTGTAATATCGACAAGGCTTCCGGAGTACCCAACAAGAACAAGGTTGCAAAGATATCCAAGGACAAGATCCGTGAGATAGCAGAGCTGAAGATGCCCGACCTCAATGCGGCGTCCATAGAAGCAGCCATGAGCATGATCGCAGGCACCGCAAGAAGCATGGGCGTCGTAGTAGAAGAGTAAGGGGGCTAACGGAAGATGAAAAGAGGAAAGAAATATCAGGAAGCTGCAAAGCAGGTTGACAGGTCGGTCGCTTACGAGCCCAAGGAGGCTATGGAGCTTGTTAAGAAGGTAGCGGTCGCAAAGTTTGATGAAACAATAGAAGTACATATCAGGACAGGCTGTGACTCCAGGCATGCGGATCAGCAGATCAGAGGCGCGGTAGTACTTCCCAACGGAACAGGCCGTTCGGTCAAGGTTCTGGTATTTGCCAAGGATGCCAAGATAGACGAGGCTTTAGCGGCAGGTGCGGATTACGCCGGAGGAGATGAGCTTATTCCGAAGATACAGAATGAAGGCTGGCTGGATTTTGACGTTGTGGTTGCGACTCCCGATATGATGGGCGTTGTCGGTCGTCTCGGTAAGGTCCTTGGACCTAAGGGTCTCATGCCCAACCCCAAGGCAGGAACGGTTACCATGGATGTCACCAAGGCTATTGCCGATATCAAAGCAGGTAAGGTTGAGTACCGTCTTGATAAGGCAAATATCATACACGTTCCGATAGGAAAGGCTTCATTTGACGCGGACAAGCTCAATGAAAACTTTGAGACTCTTATAAACGCGCTGATCAAAGCCAAGCCGGCTGCCCTCAAGGGACAGTATATGAAGAGTATCTCTGTGGCGCCTACCATGGGACCCGGAGTGAAGATAATATCAAACAGATATTAAGAAACAATTTTCAGGGCTGCCGAATTTATCTCGGCAGCCTTTTTCAATTATCGCAGAGGCGGCGATAGGAAATCATGAGAAAAATCTGTGTACTATTGATCATAAGCTTAATATTGTCTGCGTGTTCATTCGAAGGGGAAGGTGCGAGCGAAGAGCAGCCGGAAACAGAGAATGTGGCCGAGCTTCCGGTGATAGAGGTGCCGGTGGAGGAGGAAGAGGAGGAAGACCTCCCGACCGTGTCTGAAGAAGCGGCGGAAATTCCCGAAGAGCCTGAAAGCGTTTCAGTCAGCATGATCTTTGCGGGAGACATTGCTTTCGACGACAGGTACGCAAATATGGTGAGCCTGAGAGAGCGCGGCAGTATCTCCGCCTGCATAGCTCCCTCGATAATCGACAGGATGAACAGGGCCAATATCTGTATGATAAATAATGAATTTCCCTACAGCGACAGGGGAACGCCTACTCCGGATAAAAAATTTACGTTTCGCGCCCGGCCTGAAACCGTTGAATATCTGAAGGTACTGGGAACGGATATCGTGGGTCTGGCAAATAATCATGCCTATGATTACGGAGAGGAAGCGCTGCTCGATACCTTTGATACGCTGGAGGGGGCGGGTATACCCTATGTCGGTGCAGGACATAATATCGATGAGGCTGCGGCTCCGTATTATATTGAGGTGAAGGGGGTCAGGATAGGCTTTGCCTGTGCGACGCAGATAGAGAGGTCGCTGCCGCCGGATACAAAGGAAGCAACTGCAGACTCCCCCGGTGTCTTGAGGACCCTTGACCCGACGCGGTTTAACGAGACTATCAGGGAAGCGGATGAAAACAGCGATTTTGTAGTGGTATTCGTACACTGGGGCAGCGAAAACGTGAACGATGTTGAAGAGGCGCAAAGGGAGCTGGCCCGCGGTTATGCCGCCGCCGGGGCAGATTTGATAATCGGCGCCCACCCCCATGTGCTTCAGGGCTTTGAGTATGTGGACGGGGTTCCGGTCATGTACAGCCTGGGCAATTTCTGGTTTAATTCAAAGCCGCTGGATAACTGCGTGGTCGAGGCTGAGGTTACCTCCGACTCGGAGGGCACCAGGTTATCTGAGCTTAAATTTATTCCCTGCCGGCAGACTAACTGCTACACGAGTGAAGTGGAGCCCGGCAGCGGTGAATATATGAGGATTCTGGATTTTGAGCGGGAACATTCCCGGGATGTAAGAATCGACGATGAAGGCGTTGTTACTTATGGAGAAGAGGGGAATGAGGATGGCGTTCCGGACGATACAAGTGATGCGGATGATACGGTTTCGGAAGAAATGCTTGACGTACCGGAATGAATCGTGTTATTATTCAGTTCGCCGAAGACAGCAGGTGCTTAAGTGCGTAAGGACATTTTAATGGACGCCTGCCGAGGAGATAAGAGTTATTAAGCTTTATTGCGCTCTGCCCATTCGGCGGAGCTTTTCTTATTTCGTTTTTGGCGATAAGACTTATAGGGTCTTGTCACTACTATTTGAAAGGAGGAAAAAGTTATGCCCAAGGTAGAGATCAAACAGCCTATAATTGATGAGATAGCTGCCAGCGTTAAAGATGCGAAGGCGGCAGTGCTCGTTGATTACCGTGGCC
>JAFTEI010000263.1 GCA_017453965.1 Lachnospiraceae bacterium | reverse complement strand
GAGCAGGTCGATTTTGACGTCATAAATGAGGCGCAATACCTCTATGAGCTTTCAAATATCATGAAGTCCCTGGATACCGATATAGCGGGGATATACACCTGCCTTCAGAACTTTGAAGCCTATAACGCTGCCCTTCCCGCCGGGCAGGAGAGAGTCAAAAACGACGTAAACATAGCCTCGCTCATTTTAAGCTATGCCGATGAGCTCGATGACTATTCCGGAAGGGAAGAGGCGCTGTTTAACGCTGAAAAACTGATGAAGGAGGCTTATGAGATTTCCATGACGGAGTTAAATAACGGTGAAGATGAATATTTTTTAAAGGAGCTTGGGATGCTCTCGACGATATACAGGATGCTTGGGAGTAAATATTCGGATAAACGGGAGGAATACTATTCGCAGGCCATCGACTATACGAGGCAGTTCTTAAGCGAAGATTCCGCATATGAAAACGAGGGGGAGGTGAGACTTAAGCTATTGTATATGGCGAAGATGTATGAGGAGATGGAGGAATATACCGGGGCTCTGGAGTGCTACGAAAGGAGCGAGGAGCTCTATCCCCGGGAAGGAAGCGACATTTACATCGGGCATTTGCGCTGTCTTATAAAAAGCGGGGCCGGAAAGGAGGAGACGGACAGGATATACAGGGAGGCCCTGAAGATAAGCGGAATCAGGAAAAATCCGGAATTTATAAAGGTTGAAAATGAGCTTGAAAACATGCTTGAAAAGGAGGACGAAACATGAAAATTGAAAGGCTGAATGTAAAAACACTGATATTTGCACTATTTATCATAAGCTTTATGCTGGGCTTTAGCAGGAAGGCCTATGCCTCGGAGGCGGTAAAGGCCTATGATATGCTTGGCAATCTTTTGGAGGTCGAGGACGGGAAACTGGTGGCCTCGTCAGACGTTCTCTTTAAGCTGTCAGGTGAGGACCTGGGGGAAAATGAGATATATGTGTGCAGGATAAACGCTTCGTCCAACGAGGAGGCCCTGCCAATTCCGCTGGAGAACGGGGAATACCTCTTGAATGAGGGAGAGGATACGGAGCTGGACTTTTATATCCTGGATGAGGTTTACGGAGTTTTGAGCGAGGCAGAGGGCGGTCAGATCTCCGTAAGCTTCATCGACCGCAGCAAGGTAAAGGCGGAAGCCGGGCTCTTTTATGACGGGAAAAAGGAAAATGCGGGAGTGATCTACCTGACAGGAAACAGGCCCTATATTAAAGCTTCGCCCACTGCAGGGCTGGAGACCCGCATTTCTGTCACCGATTCGAACGGAAACAGAGAATATACGGTCACCGAGGAAAATACGACTCTTTCCTTCAGCGAGGGAAGCTACGGGGTCACGGTATATGTAAGGGACGGCTGGGGCAAGATCACCTATGCAGCCCTGCCCTTTAAGCAGTTTATCTACGACAACACGGCCCCCGGAACCCCTGTGGTAAAGATCTCCACTGAGACCCAGGGAAGGAGAGCAGGGGACAACACCGTCGCCTTTGCCGGGAATATTGAATTGAAGCCCGAGTCCAAGGATGCGGTCTCGGGAGTGGAGAAATACATTTTCAGATTTTCCGACGGCAGTACGCTGGAGGGAACTTCACTGGTACTCGAGCCGCCCTTCGAGGACAGGACGGAGATCTTTGCCGTGGACCGGGCGGGAAATATATCTGCGGCCTCCTATATAGAGCAGACTGTGATTCTGGACAACAGAGCGCCGGTCTTAAGCGCATATTCACTGGACGCAGACTCGGAAAAAGCCAGCATAAAGCTGGAATACACGGATGATTTTTCCGGGATGAAAAGGGTCAGGGTAGAGCTTGGGGACGAGGAGGTGTTTTCGCGGGATTTTGGAGGCAGAAATGTCAATGAGCTGATATCCGAGTTCGATATAGGGCTGACGAGGCTCTCTAAGGGCAATAATAAATTCAAGGCAGTTCTTACTGACAATGCCGGAAATGAATCCGAATATACCTTTGCGATAGAAAAGCAGGCCTCTGAGGCTCCGGTAATAGTTTTAAGCGGTACGGCCGAAAACCAGGTTCATACGGGTTTAGTCAGGCTTGGAATAGATATAAGCCATGACAGCGACACAAGGACGGACTACAGGGTCATGGCCATAAGGAAGAATGAGGCGGGCGAGGTGGTCTGGCAGAAGGATATAGGAACCGGGGCAACGGAATTTACCGAGGAAGGCTACTATACGATAGAGGCTGTGGCAGCGGACACCGAGGGCAATACGGCGAGGCTTATCAGACATTTTACCATAGACACCAAAGCGCCGGTGATAGCGCCGTTAGACGACTTCAATAAAAAAATACTTTCTTCCTTTGCCTTTAACGGGGACCCGGGGAGTGTCATAAGCGATTATTCGCATGTAGACTACGAGGTCCTGTTAAACGGGCAGGAATACGACGGCAGCTACCTTGAGGAGCCGGGAAAGTATGTGCTAAAGCTCGTGGCGACGGACGAGCTTGGAAGGACCAGCAGCGAGAAGGCGGAATTTATCATAAGCTCCAACGAGGTAAGGCCCGAGACCGAGGCTACGGAGACCATAATATCGCAGAATATGTTAAAGACCATGAGGACAGCCCCGGTCTTACATGCGATCTCGGGGAGGGTCAACCTGCCGCAGCAGAGGGGCACGCAGAGCACAGAGACAGAGGAGGTAAGGCTAAAGGACACCATTGAGGAGGAAAAACCTGAGGCGGAGGCTCAGGCAAAGACAGCGGAGCCTCCGGAAAAGGAGGAGGGACTGTTTAAAAAGCTTCTGGACTTTTTGAGCGAATGGTTCAGTGGCTAAGGGCTGACCGTTAAAAGCACGGAGCGGGCGGATACGTTTGCAGCCTGAAAGGCAGTGAACATGAACAGTAACAGTAATCCGGCCGGATCCGGCGCTTAAATGTGACCTCATTGACATACAAAATAGCCTGCATTAATATTGTGTATAACTATATATTGAGAGGATGCGGGTTTATGTACAGGGATAATACGAAGAAGGTGCGTATCGGAGATGTCTTCATAGGAGGCGGAGAACCGATACTTATCCAGTCTATGACGAATACCGATACGGCGGATGTGGAAGCGACCACGGAGCAGATCTTAAGGCTCGAGGAGGCGGGCTGCGAGATCATCCGCTGTACCGTGCCGAACGAGGCCGCAGCGGCGGCTCTTTCAGAAATAAAGAAAAGAATCCATATACCCCTGGTGGCGGATATTCATTTTGACTACAGGATGGCCCTGGCCGCCATGGAAAACGGAGCCGACAAGATAAGGATAAATCCCGGAAATATCGGCGGAAGGGAAAAGCTGGCCGCCGTCGTAAGGGCTGCAAAGGAAAGGGACATACCCATAAGGGTAGGCGTAAATTCCGGCTCCCTGGAAAAAGAGATAATAGAGAAGAATAAGGGAGTCACCGCCGAGGGCCTCGTGGAGAGCGCCCTGGACAAGGTATGGATGATAGAGGACGAGGATTATGACAATATCGTAATAAGCATCAAGTCCTCGGATGTGCTCATGTGCGTAAAATCCTATGAGCTTATGGCAAAGGCCTCGAAATACCCGCTTCACGTGGGAATAACCGAGGCGGGCACGCTGATCTCCGGGAATCTTAAGTCGGGTATCGGCATCGGAATAATCCTTTATGAGGGCATAGGCGACACCATAAGGGTATCGCTGACCGGAGACCCCGTCGAGGAGATAAGAAGCGCAAAAATTTTGTTAAGAAGTCTTAAATTAAGGCGCGGAGGGATAGAGATAGTAAGCTGTCCCACCTGCGGCAGGACAAAGATAGACCTCATAGCCCTGGCGGAAAAGGTCGAAAAGCTCGTGGAGGGCTATGACGCCGATATAAAGGTGGCGGTAATGGGCTGTGCGGTAAACGGACCCGGAGAGGCCAGAGAGGCCGATTTCGGAATAGCGGGCGGCGACGGAGAGGGTCTCATCTTCAAAAAGGGCGAGATCTTAAGGAAGCTGCCGGAGAGTGAATTGTTGGGAGCGTTGAAGGATGAACTCGATAAAGCCCTTTTATGAGGTGTTTCCGGGGCTGAAGCTCGGCGGAGAGACGGGAGCCCTTTTCGGAGAGACCGGGGTCAGCAGGATAAGGACCAGCAGCGACCACAGGATAGTGGAGATCTACCTGCAAAGCCCGAACATCATACCCGATAAGGAGATAAAAAAGACACAAAGCAGTATTGAAAAGCTGCTCGGGAGGTACGGCTCCCGGGTCAGGATAAACGTGCGCTTTAAGCTGTCAGCCCAGTACAATGTAAATACCCTGCTGGAGGCTTATTCCGAGAGCATGGAGGAGGAGCTTAAGAGGCTTTCGCCGCTTACCTACAATATCTACAGGCACACTGAAATAGATACGTCGGAGGAGGGCAGCATAGTCCTGACCCTGCCGGATAATCTTGTCGCCCACCGCGAGGAGCAAAACCTCACCGACTATTTTGACGAGGTGCTCAATAATCGCTGTGCGCTCAAGGTCATCATCAAGGTAAGGTATGAGAAAAAGGCAGCTGAGCCCGAAAGGGCCATGGAAGAGGAGAATATAAGGCAGACCTTGATACAGCTCGCCCACGGCAGTTCCTATGAGGAGGATACTGCGGGGCAGGGAGCCGGCGCTGAGGAGGGTATGAACGCGGCGCAGGAGCCGCCCGGCGAGAATGCCGGCAAGGATTCCAGCAAAAAGCAGGATAAGGGTGAGCCGGGAGATGAAAAGCCAAAGGGCAGCAGTTTTATCAATTCAAAGGACCCGGATGTCATCTACGGAAGAGACGTCAAGGACGAGACCAAGCCCATTTCCTCCGTCATCGGGGATATGGAGGAGAGCGTCTGCGTCAGGGGAAGGCTTTTCGGCTACAGCGAGAAGGAGATAGCCCAGGGCACAAAGTTCATTATAACCCTCTACCTTACGGACATGACCGATTCTGTGGCGCTCAAGGTCTTTATAAATGCGGAGGATCACGACGAATTTTATTCCCTGATCGGTGGAAAAGACCTGGAAAAGGGCAAACCCACCCTCTTTGTAAAGGTCAAGGGCATATATATGGCCGACCGCTTCGAGAGGGAAAATACCGTTCAGAAGATTTACGGGATAAAGAAGATTCCGGAATTTACTATAGAGCGCAGGGACGAGGCAAGGGTCAAAAGGGTCGAGCTCCACTGCCATTCCAAGATGAGCGAATATGACGGGGTGAGCTCGGTTTCCGACATTATCAAAAAGGCCAGCGGCTGGGGAATGAAGGCGCTTGCCATAACCGACCATGGAACAGTGCAGGCCTTTCCGATAGCGGCCCATTCCCTGCCGGATGACCCTGAATTTAAGATGATATACGGGGTGGAGGGCTACCTGGTAGACGACCTGAAAAAGGCTGTCTTGAATATGCCTGACAGAGATACCGGGAGGGAGCACCCCTTAAGCGGAAGCTTTGTGGTCTTTGACATCGAGACCACCGGCTTTTCGGCTGATAATGACAAGATAATAGAGATAGGCGCCGTTAAGGTCGAAGGAGGAAGGATAGCTGACCGTTTCAGTACTTTCGTGAATCCCGAAAGACCGATACCCTTCAGGATAAAGAATCTTACCCATATTTCGGATGAGATGGTGGAGGATGCGCCGGTAATAGCCGATGTCTTGCCGAAGTTCCTGGAATTTGTAGGGGATTCGGGAGTCGTGGCCCACAATGCGGCCTTCGACACCGGCTTTATCCGCAAGAATGCCAGGGATATAAAAGAGGAGTTCGATCTCCTGATCCTCGATACGGTGTCGCTGGCGCGTATCGTCCTGCCAAATTTAAAGAACTATAAGCTGGATACGGTGGTGGAGGCCCTGAATGTGACCCTCGACAATCACCACAGGGCGGTGGACGACGCGGAGGCCACGGCGGAGTGCTTTATAAGGCTATGCGAGCTTTTGGAGGCCAAAAAGGTCAGAACGATAGAAGAGCTTATGACCATTGATACGATGCCTCCCAATATGATTAAAAAGCTGCCGACCTACCATATCATCCTGCTGGCAAAAAATGAGACCGGACGCATTAATCTGTATAAGCTGGTGAGTCTTTCCTATATCAATTATTTTGCCAGAAGGCCCAGGATACCAAAGAGTGAACTCATGAAATACAGGGAGGGACTGATAGTCGGAAGCGCCTGCTCGGCCGGAGAGCTCTTCTCGGAGCTGCTGCGGGGGGCTTCGGATGCGGAGCTTTCCCGGATCGCGGGCTTTTATGACTATCTTGAGATACAGCCACTCGGAAATAACGGCTATCTTACCAGAAATGAGAATAATTACAGCGAAGAGGACCTCAAGAACTTTAACCGCAAGATCGTCGAGCTCGGAGACAGGCTGGGAAAGCCGGTCTGTGCCACAGGAGACGTGCATTTCCTCGAGCCTAAGGACGCGATATACCGCCGCATCATAATGACGGGGCGGGAATTCGACGACGCTGACGAACAGGGGCCGCTGTACCTTCATACTACGGAGGAGATGCTGGAGGAATTCAAGTATCTCGGCGAGGAAAAGGCCCAGGAGGTGGTGATCAACAATACCAACCTCATAGCCTCGATGATAGACCGGATATCTCCGGTGAGGCCCGACAAGTGTCCGCCGGTCATTGAGAATTCGGATAAGATATTGAGGGATATCTGCTATTCCAGGGCGCATGAGATCTACGGGGAGACCCTGCCCAGACAGGTGGAGGAGAGAACCGAAAAGGAGCTCAATTCCATTATCCAGAATGGATACGCCGTGCTCTACGTTATAGCCCAGAAGCTGGTCTGGAAATCCAACGAGGACAACTATCTGGTGGGCTCGAGAGGCTCGGTAGGCTCGTCCTTTGTGGCCTATCTGGCCGGCATTACGGAGGTCAATTCTCTTAGCAGCCACTATATCTGCCCGAACTGCCACTACTATGACTTCGATTCCGAGGAGGTCAGGGAGTATTCGAACAAGGGTATGTGCGGGGCCGATATGCCGGATAAGGTCTGTCCTAACTGCGGAAGGCCCCTCGTCAAGGATGGCTTTGATATTCCCTTCGAGACGTTCCTGGGCTTCAAGGGGGACAAGGAGCCGGATATAGACCTGAATTTCTCCGGAGATTACCAGTCCAAGGCTCACAAATATACCGAGGTCATTTTCGGAGCGGGCCAGACCTTCCGCGCCGGAACCGTGGGAACGCTGGCGGACAAGACTGCCATAGGCTATGTCAATAATTTTTACGATAAGCACCAGGATGACATCTTAAACGGGAAATACAATGACGATCCCGAGGCGCTTATGAGGCGGCAGGAATCCCTGGGGAAGTCAGATGCCGTGATCTATGGGCATTACGGAACCTCCGAGAGGCGTGCCGAGAAGCTCAGGCTGGCCAGCGGGTGTGTGGGAATCGCGAGGACAACGGGTCAGCATCCGGGAGGTATCGTCGTTTTACCCCACGGGGAGGAGATATACACCTTTACCCCGGTGCAGAGGCCGGCCAACGATATGAAGGTCAACATAGTCACGACCCAGTTTGAGTACCATTCCATTGACCACAACCTATTGAAGCTCGATATCCTTGGACACGACGACCCGACGATGATAAGGTTTTTGCAGGACGCTACAGGGGTGCAGCTCAGTGACATCAAGTTTGACGATCCGGTGGTAATGAAGCTTTTTACTTCACCGGAGCCGCTGGGGATAAAGAGCGAGGACATAAGGGGGATAAAGACAGGGACTCTTGGGATACCGGAGTACGGTACAAACTTTGTTATCCAGATGCTCGTGGATACGAAGCCTCAGTATTTTTCTGACCTTATAAGGATATCCGGGCTTTCGCACGGAACCGATGTGTGGACAGGTAACGCCCAGGAGCTCGTAAACAATATGAATAAGACCCTGTCGGACTGTATCTGCTGTCGTGACGATATCATGATATATCTTATCGCAAAGGGTATGGACCCGGCCCTGTCCTTTTCCACGATGGAGTCAGTCCGTAAGGGCAAGGGCTTAAAGCCGGAGATGAAGGAAGCGATGATCGAGGTCGGGGTGCCCGACTGGTATATAGATTCCTGTCTTAAGATAAAGTACATGTTCCCTAAGGCCCATGCCGCGGCCTATGTTATGATGGCCTGGAGGGTGGCCTGGTTTAAGATAAACAGGCCTCTGGCCTATTATTCGGGCTTCTTTTCCATAAGAGCCGGAATAATCGACTATGCCACCATGTGTACCGGGGCGGACACTCTTACGGAAACGCTGGATAAGCTCCTCGATAAGGAAAAGCAGCTTAAGAAGGAGAGAAAGAATCTTTCGGCCACTGAGAAGGACCAGATAAGGGATATGAGGCTGATCGAGGAGATGTACGCCAGGGGCTTTGAATTCGCCCCCATAGACTTAAAGGTCGTAGATGCGAAATATTTCAAACAGGTGGACGATAAAAGGATAATGCCGTCGCTTAAGACTGTGGAGGGAATGGGAGAATCCCAGGCGGATGTGCTTGTAAATGCCATCAGGGCCACTCTGGACGCAGGAGATTTCGTTTCGGTAGAGGACTTCAAGACCCGTACCGGGTGCTCCGCAAATCAGGCCCTTAGGCTTAAAAGTCTGGGGCTTCTGGGAGACATACCGGATTCGGCCCAGATGAGCATTTTCGATTTCCTGTAAAGGGTTTAAAGTGTTTCGCGGACGCTTATTTCAGTCTGCGAAGCACTTTTTATGTGGTTTCCGACTATTTCCGAGATCTCGGTAATGGTGGTAAAGGAGCTCTCGGGTGAAGCGGCGATTATGGACTTTAACGTAAAGAGCTCAGCCCTTGTTATCACGCAGTACAGGATGTCCTTGGAATTTTTACTGACCATTCCCTCCCCGTACATGAAGGTCACCGTCCTGCCGAGCTTCGTATATATTTCCTGAGCCAGTTCTTTGCCGTTGGAGGTTATTATCATAACGGATTTGGCGGTATCCATACCCATATCGACTATATCTATGACCTTTGAGGTTATAAAGTACATAAGCAGTGAGTACATACCGTTGTCCATTCCAAAGAGGATGCCGGCTGCGGTATAGATCACGATATTGATGTAAAGGACTGTCTTTCCGACCGAGAAGCCGTATTTTTTGTACAGGAGAAGGGCTACGATCTCCGTGCCGTCAAGGCAGCCTCCGCCCTTTAACACGAAGCCTACTCCCGCACCCAGAAGGACTCCGCCGAAGGCCGTGGCGAGTATCTTGTCCTGAGTCGCGTTGACAAGGGGAGCGAAGAACTTGGTCATTATCGAAAAAACTATCATTGAGTAAGCGGCCTTTGCTAAAAATATTTTTCCTATCAGTTTAAAGCCCAGGATCAGGAAGGGTATATTTATAAGTATTACTAAGAGCCACAGGTCTACCGGCAGGAAGACGTCGGCTATCATTGCCACGCCGACGACTCCGCCGTCAAAGATATCGTTGGGTGCAAGGAATTCCTCCAGGGCGAAGGCTGCCAGAACAGCCCCGCCCGTCATCATTATCAGTGAAGTTATCTCGTTTCTTATGTTTTTTACAGTTAATTTCAAATTTCTACCTCCCAACGATTGATTTACGTATTAATCAGTGATCTTGCAGCCGTATCTTATTTTTCTGTAGATCTTCCAGATAACCGTTGCCGGAAGAGATATAAGCACGTAGAGCGATGAAAAACCGCCCAATACGGCCATGATCACCATGATGATAATTGTAAAAATATTTGACATTTTGTCTCCTCTCATTTATTAAAGGGGCATATCCCGGGTAATATGTGATTTACAGTCCGTGGGAGCTGCCCCATTCATCATTTCCAAAGCCAGATAAAAAGCATAACACCATAGGCCGCCCAAAAAAGCGCGGCTACAATAGATACAGTATTCATATTTCCTCCTCGATCAAAGGGGCATCATCCCCCGTAATATTTGATTTTTAATCGGGAAGAGAGCTTTTTTGTCCGTCTTTATCGTGAATAAAAGAGAGAATTATCCTTTGGCTTGTGACGGTCCTGTCAGTAAAGAATCGGGAAACTGCAAGGCCGAAGGAAAACAGACCTGTTAAGGAAAAAGCATGCGGAAAATATGAGACTCCGGGGCGCAATACGAGCTGACGGGCCTCCGTGCCGACAGTGACGGCAGTTTCGGCCACGGTATTGACAATGCGGAGCCTCTGCTGGGAAGACTTAAGGCCCGACGTATTTAAACCGGTGAGCAGCATAGCCATGGCCAGCAGCAGACATATTAACTTTTGGTTTTTACGTATTATGCCCGGCATGTCTTTCCTTTCTGCAACAGGACGGTCATCATGAGCTGTTCATAAAAAATCTATCCTATAACAGCTCATTAAACCGTTCCTGCCATTTTAATCGAAAAGATGCGGTTTGTAAATGCCATTCAAGATTGCCCCAGATAACTTAAATAAAATTTGAGATTAACGATGGTTTGTGGTAGAATGCTTTGGTATCATTTTAAGCATTTTTAGAGTTTGACTGATGGGCGAAGAGAAGAGAAAGTACGAAAGGCATAATATGGAGTGTACGGGGCTTGCCATAATCCCCGGTGAGAGTATGCAAAAAATCGTGATACGCGATATTTCCATGAATGGAATCGCCTTTTCCTTCCGCCATCTGGTAAACTGCTATATCAACGATCCCATAAAGATCTTCTTTTACGACAGGAAGACTTCACAGCTCTGCTCACTGGACTGCACCATAAGGCGGGTCTTTGACGAGGATTCCTTTCTTGCCATAGGTGCCGATTTTAAGGAGGGTCAGGCCACCATCGAAAAGGTGGTGGAGAAGCTTAAGGAGTACGAGGCAGACTCTCCGTGACAGTTCTTTAGGTAAACGCCCTCACTGTTCTCAGCACCGACGACAGGTAGGAGCCTCCGAACATATTCAGATGATTTAAAAGCTGATAGAGATTATATAATTCTAGGCGGTCCTGATATCCGGGCTCAAGGGGAGCACTTTCCTGGTAGGAGGCGTAGAAGCTCTGGGAAAAGCCGCCGAATAGCTCAGTCATCGCTATATCGACCTCCCTGTGTCCGACGTACACCGCCGGGTCTATGAGCCAGGCCTTTCCGTCATCGCCGGTTATAATATTGCCGCCCCACAGGTCCCCGTGTAGGAGAGAGGGGTATTCGGGCTCAGTTAACAGCCTGTCCAGATTATCCAAAAGGGCATGAATCCTTTTCATATCCTCGCTTTCAAAATACTTTTCAGCCCTTTTAAACTGCGGCTCCAACCGGTTTTCCCTGAAAAATTCGACCCAGCTGTTCTTCGGAGTATTTCTCTGGGCGCTCATGCCTATATAGTTGCCGGTCTCAAAGCCATAGCGCCCATGGCCTGAAAAGCGGGAGCAGTCCGCCCTGTGCAGCTGCGCCAGCTCCCGGCCGAGTATCTCCCAGTAAGCCCTGACTCTCGCTCCACCCTTTAT
>JAFTEI010000262.1 GCA_017453965.1 Lachnospiraceae bacterium | reverse complement strand
CTGTCTGCGATCACACTTATAAGCTCCGCGGAAGCCACCATCCCGGTCTTGACCGCGTCGGGCCTTATATCGTCAAATACCGCATTAAGCTGCAGCTCTAAAAACTCCGGTGTTACCTCCATTATTCCTGTTACGCCGGTGGTATTCTGGGCAGTGAGCGCGGTTATTGCGCTCATGGCGTAGACCCCGTTTGCGGTCATGGTCTTAATATCTGCCTGTATGCCGGCGCCTCCGCCGGAATCGCTCCCGGCAATGGTCAATGCTGTGTTCATTTGGTTTACCTTCTTTCTTTAATTAATTCAGGGCTCGCCCCGCGAGACCTGGCGCCGGATTTGCGACCACCCTGGCGGTCTTCCTCTGCAAATCCGTGCGCATCTTTCAGCACGTTTTATATAGCGACAAAAGGTGGTGCCCCCAATCTGCCGCTTTCATTATTCTGTTAAATTATAAGCTCTGTGAGCCGCCTTAAATATACATCTCCTGTGGCGGCGACCCCCTCCTGATCCTTCTCTCCGTTCCCGTCGTAGACCCCCGCAGTCTTAAAGCCCGCGTCGTGAGCGGTCTTTAGGGCATATAAGGAATCCTCAAAGACCAGCACTTCCTCCCTCCTAAGCCCCATATACTTAGCCGCAGCGTCGTAAATATCGGGGGAATGCTTGCTTACGCCGACCTCCGCTACCGTAAAGATAACCTCGATGTCCGCAAGCAGGCCGTTTCTTTCAAGGGCACGCTCCACATGCCCTCTTGGGCTTGAGGTAGCAGCCGTTATTTTAATCCCCCGCATTTTGAGAAATCTGATAAGCTCCGCCGCTCCCTCCTTCGCCGCGACCTCGTTATAGTAAAAATCCTTCAAAAGCTCCTGCAGGTCTTTAAGAATGGCCTCCGCGCCCTTGTCCGGAAGATAGTGCTCTTTAAGGTACTGCGCCCCCTGCTCCATGCTCATGGAGAAAAGGATGTCCCCCAGCCCCTCCTCCGGCGCGATATTTAGGCTCTGTAAATACCTTGCGCCGAGATCCGTCCAGATCGACATGGAATCCAGCAAAACCCCGTCCAGGTCGAAGATGACCCCCTTTATACCCGATAAAACTTCAGTTTCCCGGGTACTCATGAGTTCACCATCTCAGCCGTAAGGCGCTTCAGGTCTTTGGTCGCTTCCACTATGTCGCTTTGGGCGTAGATCGCGCTTATCACGGCTATGCCCGCCAGTCCTGAGCCCGCCAGCTCCCCTACATTGTCCCGGCTTATCCCGCCTATGGCTATGACGGGTATCGATACCGCCTCGCAGATGGCCTTTAAGGTCTCCTTCGAAACGTCCTCCGCGTCGTCCTTCGAGCCGGTGGGAAATACCGCTCCGACTCCCAGGTAGTCCGCTCCGCGCTTTTCGGCGAGGACAGCCTGCTCCACGGTCTGGGCCGAAACCCCTATTATCTTGTCGGGCCCCAGCTCCTCGCGGACATTCCCGGCCTCCATATCGCTCTGGCCGACGTGGACCCCGTCCGCGTCTATTTCCTTCGCTATTTCCACGTTATCATTTATTACAAAGGGAACCCCGTATTCGGCACATAGGGCCTTTAGCTCCCAGGCTTCCTTTAAGAAGTTCTCCTCGTCCAGGTCCTTTTCCCGAAGCTGGATAAAGGTTGCGCCGCCCTCGAGGCTCTCGCGCACTACCTCAGTCAGAGTGCGGCCATTAAGCCAGTGCCTATCGGTAACCGCATACAGCAGGAGCTTTTCCTTATCTAATTTCATATTTCGCTCCCTCGTCCAGAGTTTTTGCATCCATATTGAAAATGGCGTCGATTATGCGGTTGCGGTAGGTGGAATTGCCGTCGCCCTCCTGCATCCTCGACCACCCTATCTCTCCGGCGAGCCCCATAGTGCAGACAGCGGCAGCCGCGGCCTCCAACAGGTTATCCGGATTGGCTACGAGAAAGGCCGTCGTCACGGCGGAAAGCTGGCAGCCCGTACCGGTGATCCGGCTCATCTCGGGGCGCCCGTTCCTTATTACATAGCATTTCTCCCCGTCGCTTACCAGGTCGATGGCTCCGGTCACAGCAATAATAGCACCCGTTCTTTTTGCAAAATCCTTAACGAAGTTAATAGAGCTGTCCAGAGTATCGTCGGTCACGGCGTCTGCGATGTCCGCGTCAACTCCCTTGGTAGAGCCGCTCCCCAGGGCAAGAGTCTTGATCTCCGAAATATTTCCCCGGATGGCGGTAAAGCTGACCTCGTCCATGAGCTTTAAGGCCGTTTCGGTACGAAGCTTCGAAGCCCCCGCCCCCACCGGGTCGAGAAGGATGGTATGGTGCAGCTTTGACGCCTGCCTGCCGGCCCTCAGCATTCCCTCTATGCTGCTCTTGTTCAGGGTGCCGATGTTGATGTTAAGTCCGGGGCAGATCGTCGTTATATCCTCCACATCCTCGGGCTCATCCGACATAATGGGGCTGCCGCCGCAGGCCAAAAGCGCGTTTGCGACGTCGTTTACGGTTACGTAGTTGGTGATGTTGTGTACCAGCGGTACGGTTGCACGTACCTTTTTCAGTGTACTTCCTAGCATAAGCTCTCTCCTTTCAAAAAGAAAACAGATATGCCGCGAGGACATATCTGTCATTAAAAACCTTGATATCCCTACGTTGGCATTATCCAAATCAGGTAACGGGTCCAGACAAAACAGCCTGTTCTCAGCCGGCTTTGCGCCAGCTCCCCTTTTTCAGCAGCAATTATACGACTTTAAAACTTATATTGCAAGATGGGGTGATTCTCACAAAAAATTAGCAAAGGCCGTAATGACCGCCGAGTTGAAGAAATCAATAAACAACCCTCCCACCAGCGATACTATCACGAAGGGAACCGGAGCCGGGCCGAACTCATTTGTGATGGCCTGCATATTCGCTATGGCATTGGGAGTGGCGCCCATGCCGAAGCCGCAGAAGCCGGAGGCAAGATTGGCCGCGTCGTAATCCCGCCCCATAACGTTAAATACCACATAGGAGGCATAAAAATAGATGATGACGGTCTGTATCAGCAAAATAACGATCATCGGCAGCGCCAGCCTGACCAGCTGCCACAGCTTAAGATTTATCATCGCCAGACCTAAGAAAAGAGAGAGACAGATATTTCCGAGGGCGCTCATTTCCGCCATCGGAATAGATATCCGGCGGGCCTCCTGCACATTCCTTATGATCGCGCCCACTATCATGGAGCCGATATATCCGGGCAATGTGACGAACTTGCTGAGGAGCAGGGAAACGATGGTGCCCAGGCCTATTCCGACCACGATGTATATCGCGGCGTCCATCAGATTGTCCTTGTCCAGGGCACCGGTATCGGGGTCAATTCCGACCTCTACGGTCTCCGAGCCCTGAGTGCCGTGCAGATTGAGACCAGCGGACTTCAAATTGTATTTACGTATCTTGGAAACTGCAATCGGGCCGCCGATGACGCAGCCGGCGATCAGCCCGTAGGTTGCAGCCGCAACGGCTACAGTAGTGGCATTGGCTACACCGAGATCCTCCAGAAAGGGCCCGAAGGAGCCGGCGTTGCCGTGCCCTCCCACCAGGGCGATGGAGCCCATGGTCAGCCCCAATTTACCGTCCAGTCCGAAGAACCTGGCACCAAAACCGCCTACAACATCCTGGAT
>JAFTEI010000261.1 GCA_017453965.1 Lachnospiraceae bacterium | reverse complement strand
GAGAAGATTCTTTTCTCGAACGACGCCTTCGGCCAGCACTATGCCTTCGGGGAGCTCTTTAACGACAGGGCCGACGAGCCTGCGATGAAGGCGGAGGCTCTTAAATATTTCGCAAATATCCTGGGACCCTTCATTCCCCAGTGCAAACGTAAGCTCGAGGAAATAAAGGGCATGAATCTCGCGATAGACATTATCGCGCCCAGCCACGGCTGTATCTGGCGAGACAACCCGGGACAGATAGTCGAGCTCTACGAGAAGTGGTCAAATGATTACAAGGAGGACCAGATAACCGTCCTTTACGATACGATGTGGGACGGCACCAGGACCCTTGCGCATGCCATAGCCGACGAGCTCTCGGCGATCGCTCCCGATACCGTAGTAAAGGTCATGAGCGTTGCCAAGTCCGATAAGGACGATATCGCGACGGAGGTATTTAAGTCGAAGGCTATAGCTGTGGGCTCACCCACGGTCGTAAACAGCATTATGAATTCCGTTTCAGGCTTTTTGAGCTATCTCGAGGAGCTTAAATTCAAGAATAAGAAGGCGGCAGTCTTCGGCTGCTACGGCTGGTCTGGCGAGGGCAATAAGGTGTTGAGGGAGCGCCTCACCGAGATCGGCTATGAGGTGGTGGAGAGCGAGCTCAAGAGCAACTTCAACCCTACGGAGGAGCTTTTGAAGGAAGCCAGGGCAGTAGCTGAAGCTCTTGCAAAATAAATGGGCTTTCATCTTCACTGCGGCTTTAAGATAAATAATTACCGGTTCACGAGCGAAAAGCTCAGGCGGGATATCCGGTTTGTAATGTTTTCCGACCTGCATGAATGCACTCACGGGAAGGAAAATGAGGGCATCTTTGCGGCTGTAAGGCGGATAAAGCCTGACTTTATAGCCATAGCCGGAGATATGGTCGACGCTGAGAAAATTGGGAATTGCGAAGAGGTCATGAAGCTGCTTCGCGCACTGGCTGAGGAATTTCCGGTGTTTTTCGGAGTCGGCAACCACGAGCGTTTCCTCTTAAACGACAATAAGAAGCTTCCTGCCCAAAAGGAACGCTTTAAAAGAGGCCTTGAGGGCTCGGCTCTGAAGCTTTTGCGCAATGAGTCCGAGCTCCTTGAGGACGCGAATATCTGTATCACAGGGCTGGATCTGCCCCTGTGGTACTACAGGAAGACCTTTCTGGAGCTTCTGGATGTGGAAAATCTGGAGGTCTTTATCGGAAAGGCAGACACAGACAGATTCAATATCCTGCTGGCTCATGATCCCGACCATTTTAAGGCCTATGCGGGCTGGGGGTCGGATCTTGTGCTTTCCGGCCATGTTCACGGGGGCATAGTGGGGCTTGGCGGCAACAGGGGCCTTATTTCTCCGAAGATAAGGCTCTTTCCGAGGTTTTGCGCGGGAAGATATGTGCTGGGAAGCACTTCTATGCTGGTCAGCCGCGGCCTCGGCAACCACACGATAAACTTCCGACTGAACAATCCTCCTGAGATGATGGTTGTGGAGCTTAATAAAAGTATATGAGTAGCATTGCTGTTCAAGGTCCTGGCTGATCGCTGAATAGCAGCAGAATATTAGACCTGAAAGGGGGCATATGCAGATCAAGGCAGGCATTAATAAGGAGAAGACCGGCAGAAATGATATTTTCGTCATAGCCATGCTGTCTCTGGTATTTTCCTTTATGCTCTTCATTTTTGCACCGGTGGAGCTCTATAAGGCTAACCATAACGATATGTGGTTTGACATTTATACTATGCTTTCAGTTGTGGTCATAGCCTTTGCCGCATGCTTTATCGCCAATTTCGTGGTCTTAATGCTGCTTCGGTCCTTTTGTCTTCCGCTGTTTAAGGTTGTCTTTACAGTAGAAGCGGTCTGTCTTTTGTGTCTGTATATTCACGGCAATTTTATGGTGCAGAGCCTCCCTTCCCTGGACGGTCATTACATAGTATGGGATAAATACAGACTACAGATGGTCATCTCTCTGGTGGTCACTGTCATACTTTCAGCCGGGACTGCCATAGTCATTAAAAAGCTCGGCTTTAAAAGATTTTACAGGGCCTCGTCTCTTGCGTGCCTGTTTCTTTTTGCCCTGCTTTCGATCACCCTGATGCTTGAGATCGCTACCGCGGGCGACAGGCACAGAATTCTGGCGCATAAGACCACGGATTCGGTGACCGTCAAGGATGAAATGCTGTACTCGAAGGAGGCAAATTATATCATTCTGCTCCTGGATAAGGTGGATTCAAGCGTATTCAACGATATTGCGCTCTCAGATAATGAACTGTCAGCCATGCTGGACGGTTTTACATATTACAGGGATGCCATGGGTATCTTTCCCAGGACAAAGTTCGCCGTACCCCTGGTGCTTACCGGTGAAAAATACACAAATAAGGGATATTTTGAGGATTACTACAGGGATGGCCTCAAAGTCTCCCCCATATTGAACGCCCTTAGGGAAAATGATTATGAAGTAAGTCTTTATGAAAGAGAAAGCAGTGTAACTCTCGAGGAGGATGCTGCTCAAAAGTATGAAAACATTCTGAGCGAGCCTCTCAGGATATCCTCCCGTAAGGCTTTCCTGGGCCTCATAATGCGGCTGGTGATGTTCAAATATGCGCCCTATGGCTTAAAAAGCCTCTTCGACGCCGAGGCGGTCGAGCTCTCCGGGGTCAGGGACAGCAGATGTGAATACCCGCTTTTTTCCTGGGAGGACAGGCCGTTTTATGATATGCTGCTCAATGAAGAGGTGGAACTGACAGATAACAGGATATTCAAGTTCATTCACCTTGAGGGTGCGCATTCGCCGTATAATCTACTCGGAGATATGACCGTGGTGGAGGACGATACAAGTACCTATGAAGAGAAGGCCCGTGCCTGCACGCAGCTGATAAAGACCTATCTGGATGTACTTAAAAAAAATGATCTCTATGACAATTCGGTGCTCGTCATAATGGCAGACCACGGTGAGCAGGACGGTAACCTTACGATACCGCACGGGGAATTCGGCCAGAATCCGCTTCTCCTTATGAAGGGCGTTGGTGAGCACCATGAGCTCAGTATTTCACAGGCTCCTGTTTATTTCGGGGAGCTCCAGACTGCCTTTATCCGTCTGCTCGAGGGTCAGGATGGGGGCAAAGCCTTCGATGCAAAAGAGGGGGACGAGGTCAGCAGACTGTTTTATTACTATAAAATGAAGGAAGAAAAGACTTTCCACGAGTATGAGCAGCAGGGGAAGGCTTATGATAACGATAAGTTCAAGGAGACCGGCAGGGTTCTGCAATGGGAGCCGTGAAACGCCGTAAAGGAAAAACAGGGAATTAAAAGCAGATATTATGGACGAATTAAAGGTTGAGCTGGAGGTCTTTGAGGGGCCGCTGGAGCTTTTGCTGAAGCTCATAGAAAAAAATAAGGTGGACATTTACGATATTCCGATAGCGCTTATTACAAAGCAGTACATGGAATATCTCGAGGCCATGGAGAAGGCCGATATGGAGATAATGAGCGAGTTTATCGTTATGGCGGCGACTCTTCTGAACATTAAATCCAAGCTGCTGCTGCCCCGTGAGAAAAACGAGGCCGGCGAGGAGATCGACCCCAGAGAGGAGCTGGTAAAGCAGCTGCTGGAATATAAGATATATAAGTACATGTCCTATGAGCTTAAGGATATGAGAACGGATGCGGCCAGGTCGATGTTCAGGGAGGTGCCGCTGCCGGAAAACCTTGTAAATGCCACCCCGGTGGTGGACTACGAAAAGATAATCGGCAAGAGGACCCTGGATTCGCTTAAAAAAGCCCTGGATGAGCTCATCAAAAGGCAGGAGGACAGCATCGATCCGATACGTTCCAGGTTCGGGAAGATCGAAAAGGAAGAGGTCAGCCTGGAGAACAAGATGGAATATATCCGTAAATTCTGCGCGGGTAAGCATAAATTCAATTTCAGGGACCTTATGGAGGGCTTTAAGACGAAGGTCGAGCTCATCGTTACCTTCCTTTGCCTCCTGGAATTTATAAAGACCGGTGAGGTCAGGGTCTTTCAGGACAGTAACGGAGAAATACTTGTGACGGTGGAAGAAGCGGCATAGACAGATGATTAAGGAAAAACTTGAAGCAATAATAGAGGCTGTGCTCTTTACCATGGGCTCGGCGGTGGAAAAGTCCAGGCTGGCCGAGGTCACAGAGAGCAGCGCCGAAGAGGTGGAGGAGGCCTTAAAGGCTCTTAAGGAAAAATATTCCGCGGCCGAAAGCGGTCTCATGTTAATCGTGATAGACGACGCCGTACAGCTTTGCACCAAAAGCGAGCTCTTCGAATATCTGGTAAAGGTAGCAAAGGCGCCCAAAAACTATACCCTGTCGGATACGGCGATCGAGACCCTTTCCATAATCGCTTACAAGCAGCCGGTGACGAGGCTGGAGATCGAGCATATCAGAGGCGGGGTCGACTGTTCCCATGCGGTGAACCGGCTCTTGGAATACGGACTTGTGGAGGAGAAGGGGAGGCTTAATGCGCCGGGGCGGCCCATACTTTTTGGGACCACCGATGTTTTCCTGCGCTCCTTCGGCATGGAGAGCCTGGATGACCTGCCGAAGCTCGATTCGGACAGGATGGAGGATTTCAGGGAGCAGGCCGAGCTGGAGGCCGGGGAGAGCCTCAACGAAACCGTCAATGTGGATATATGATAATATGTCCATATCGTTGAAATTTCCGCTTCATTGTGCTATAAATATAATCGCGAATAATTTGTTGTAATTATTACAGGTTGTGCTGATAATTACAAATTGTTCACTATACATTTCAATTTTTTACGGAGGAGAATAAGGAATGAGCAATCTCACAAACAGCTCAGCGGGTAAGAGGATATTGAGCTTACTCGATGAAAACAGCTTCGTGGAAATCGGCGCGTCCGTACAGGCGAAATCCACCGATTTTATCACGAAGAGAGCAGATGCTCCCGGGGACGGCGTGATCGCCGGCTACGGAGCTATCGACGGCAATCTTGTGTATGTCTATTCGCAGGATGCAAAGGTTCTTGGCGGTTCATTGGGAGAAATGCACGCCCGCAAGATAATAAGGCTCTATGATCTTGCGATGAAGACAGGGGCACCGGTGATAGGCTTTTTGGACTCGACCGGGATAAGGATCGAGGAGTCGGTCGACGCCCTCTATGGCCTGGGACGAATCTACGCAAAGCAGACGGAGCTTTCTGGAGTGGTTCCGCAGATAACCGCTGTATTCGGAAATTGCGGCGGCGGACTGGCGGTGATCCCGGAGCTTTCCGATTTTGTATTCATGGACGGAAAGAAGGGCAAGCTCTTCATAAGCTCACCCGATTCCATCAAGGGCAACTATGAGGAGAAGGTCGACACCTCTTCGGCCCAGTACCAGTTTGAGGCCGGAAATGTGGACATCGTGGAGGAGGACGAGGATAAGCTCATCGCACGTATCAGGGAGCTGGTGACCTTCCTTCCTGAAAATTACGAGAGCGAGGCCTATATCGGAGAGTCCGAGGACGATCTCAACAGGTCCTCCGCGGATATGAAGCAGTGCGCCGGGGATACGGTGCTGGCGCTTCAGCGTATCGCTGACGGAAATAAGTTCATTGAGCTGCGGAGCGCTTACGCAAAGAATATGGTAGTTGGCTTCCTTCGCATCAACGGAACGACTATCGGAGCGGTTGCCAACAGGAGCCAGGTCACCGGAAGTGACGGAAAGACCGAGGACCTGAAAAACGTCCTCAATATCAAGGGCTGCAACAAGGCGGCGAAGTTCGTTAAATTCTGCGACGCCTTCAATATTCCGATACTTACCCTTACCAATGTGAAGGGCTACTGCAACTGCGCTCACGCACCCTTAGGCCTGGCAAGTGCCGTTGCCCGTCTGACTGCGGCCTTCGCTTCGGCTACGGTTCCCAAGGTGAATGTTATCACCTGTGAAGCCTTCACGACGGCTGCCCTCGCGATGAATTCCAAGTCCCTGGGAGCTGATTTCACCTACTGCTGGAAGGATGCAAAGATCGGAGCCATCGACGGCCGTCATGCCGCAGAGATCTTATGCGACGGCGAGTCCAACGATGTGATAAGCAAGAAGGCCGAGGAATACGATAAGCTTCAGGCTTCCAGCGCTTCCGCGGCAGCAAGGGGTATTGTGGACACGGTGATAGAGCCCGAGGACACCAGAAAGTATGTGGCCGGTGCCTTTGAAATGCTCTATTCCAAGGATACGGCAGTACCGGACAAAAAGCATTCAGCGAATATTTAACAGAAAGGAAGATACCTGACCTATGAAATTTTTCAAAAAAATGTTTTCGGTATCATGCCTTCTGCTCATAGTATTGAGTCTCGTCGCCTGCGGCAATTCCGCGCAGGAGAGTGCCCCAATCGATGAACAGGCCGTTTATGCGACTGCGAGAGGTGTCATAAGTGTCTACGACTCCATCCGGCCCGAAAGCTACGGACAGATCGAAGGCTTTACGGAGGATGAGCTCGAGCAGGTCACTTCAATGCTTTCCCAGCAGGGACTCAATATCACTCCGGAGGCTTTTATCAACGGTTTTACATCGTATAAGGCTGCTCTTGAGGACTTGGGCCAGATAACGGACATTTCGGAGCTTACCGGGGTATCCGAGAAGGACGGGGAAATAACGGCTCATGTTACCGTTACAGGTTCTCAAAACAGACCTGACGGAGCTCCCCGTACAGCTGATATCGAAATATTAATGTCAAAATCACTGAAGGTAAATTCGGCGGCCTTCAATGTAGTACAGACCACGGGAGAGAAGTTATCCCATGCCGGACTTAATACCCTTTTGGGTATGGGTACAACGTTTACCATCCTTATTTTGATCTCCATCGTCATATATCTTCTTTCCTTTGTACCGAAGCTTTTAGAGAGTGGCAAGAAGGAAAAGAGCCCGAGTGCCGAGGCTGTAGACAAGACCATCGACCAGATCATCGCGAAGGAAGAGGTGGCTCAGGCCGAAACAGGATCAAACGACGAGCTCATAGCGGTCATCTCCGCGGCAATAGCAGCTTACGAAAGCTCCGCTACAGGAAAGCCCGTTACTCCGGACACATTTATAGTCCGTTCACTTAAGAAACATTGAATAAAATACACAAAAGATCAGGAGACTTAACATGAAGAATTATACAATTACAGTTAATGGAACAGCTTATGATGTAACCGTCGATGAAAAGGGCGGCAGTGCACCCGTTGCAGCTGCTTCTCCCGCACCTGCCGCAGCCCCGGCAGCAGCACCCGCGCCCGCAGCAGCGGCTCCCTCGGCAGGAGCAGGCAGCATCCGCATTGAGGCAGGAGCTGCAGGAAAGGTATTCAAGATCGACACAACTGTCGGCCAGGCAGTCAAGAAGGGTGATACGGTCGTAACGATCGAGGCAATGAAGATGGAAATTCCCGTCGTTGCACCTCAGGACGGAACCGTTGCCAGCATAGACTGCAGCGTGGGAGATCCCTGTGAGGCAGGAGCACTTCTCGCTACCTTAAAGTAAATATAAGAAAGAGGAAAACTATGGATTATATAGCTAATACCATCAGCAATCTTGCGGGGCAGTCGGCTTTCGTGAATATGACCCTGGGAAATGTGATAATGATCCTGGTAGCCTGCGTGTTCCTGTATCTTGCTATTGTAAAGGGCTTCGAACCGCTGCTTTTGGTTCCTATAGCGTTCGGTATGCTCTTAGTAAATATTTATCCGGATATCATGGCCGAAGGAGGGCTGCTCAACTATTTCTTCAAGCTGGATGAATGGGCTATCCTTCCCTGCCTTATCTTCATGGGTGTCGGCGCGATGACGGATTTCGGTCCCCTTATCGCCAACCCCAAGAGCTTCCTTTTGGGAGCGGCGGCTCAGTTCGGTATCTTCTCGGCCTATTTCGGAGCTATCGCCTTTGGCTTTAACGAGAAGGCCGCAGCCGCTATTTCCATCATAGGAGGAGCGGACGGACCTACATCCATCTTCCTTGCGAACAAGCTTTCACAGCAGTCCCTCCTGGGACCCATCGCTGTTGCGGCTTATTCCTATATGTCTCTGGTTCCTATTATCCAGCCGCCTATAATGAAGGCGTTGACCACCCAGAGGGAGAGGAAGATAAAGATGGAGCAGCTTCGCCCGGTTACTAAGCTGGAGAG
>JAFTEI010000260.1 GCA_017453965.1 Lachnospiraceae bacterium | reverse complement strand
TTTCGATGATATGAAGGATGAGATCTATTTTTTCAGCAATCTGGAAAAAGTTCTGGCACCCATTTCTCATGAGAATAAGGAAGTTATCACCACTATGTACCTGGGCACTGATAACGGATATCTGCCATCCTATGACAGATGGTCGTGTCTTTCTGAAACTCCTAAGGGTGAGACAGAGGTTTACAACTATTTTGAATCCGAATGGTATCAAACCGGAATGAAAGAGGACGGCGTCTTTTTTACCAGCCTTTATACAGATGTCATGGGCCGGGGACTGACGATCACCATTGGCTGTCCTTATAAGGATACGGAAGGTATCGTAAGAGGAGTAGCTGCTGCCGATTTTGATATAACAGGATTGTATAATGAGATGGTCTCTTTGGATCTCGGAGACGGAGCTTACAGCTTTGTCATAAACCAGGATAATGAGATCATAGCTCTGGACTCCACAGGAGTAGCGGCAACGGAGTTTACCGGTCTCAAAGATGCGGAAATAAGCAGGATCACTTCTGGCAACAGCGGTTTTTTAGAGACCAACGACGGCTTTTACGTATATGATCATCTTTCTCAGGTACCCTGGACTATTTGTGCCTATGTGCCCCGTGAGATCGTATTAAGCGGAGTACAGGTCGTAGACCGCACTATACGCTTTTCTATTCTTTTATTTGTCTTAATCGCAGCAATAATAATCCTGATAGTTTTCATTGTCGCCAACAAGCTGGCCAGATCTATTACTTTCCCGATGGAGCTTTTGGGACAGGATATGCAGATAATCGCAGACGGGGACCTCAATCATGTAGCCAAGGCATATAGAAACGATGAGATCGGAGATATGAGTGTCCACCTTAATGACATGGTCGATCAGTTGAAGACGACACTTACCAAACTGAAGGATACCGAGGAACAGGCAGATGCCATGGCGGAGCTTGCAAGTCGTGATTCACTTACAGGAATACGCAATAAAACGGCTTATGACAGTTACATACAAAGCAATGAGAAGAGTTTTCTTACAGGACAGGAAGGATTCGGCTTTGCCATGATCGATCTGAACTACCTAAAAAAGACCAATGATACTTATGGACATGATAAGGGCAACGTTCTGATAATAAAACTGTGCCAGACTGTCTGTACGGTCTTTGTCCATTCCCCGGTCTTCCGTATAGGGGGAGATGAGTTTATAGTAGTGCTGAAGGGGAGGGATTATCAGGACATTGAAGCCCTATTGAAGAAATTTAATGCTACGCTGGATGAATTTGCCAAAGACCCGTCGCTGCAGCCGTGGGAAAAAGTCTCTGCCGCCATTGGATATGCCTTATATAACCGGGAAACTGACAAAAGCATCGATGACGTGTTTAAGAGGGCAGACAAAGCCATGTATGAGTGCAAGACCAGGATGAAGGCTCATCGCGAATAGATGTTTGTTATGCTTCATTTATCCTGGCGGAAGGAAAAGACGTAATGAAAAGAACTTTTACCTTCAAGCTTAGCAAGAAATTTTTCTTATTGATCCTGTGTCTGAGCTTTGCGCTCTCTCTTGCGGCCTACTCTATAAATTTCAATATCCCGGAGGCTAATTCGAATAGTGCGTTGGGAGAGGCCATTCCCCCGGCAGATTATTCTGTTTCTGAAAACTGGGCCTATTTCGGTATCGGAGAGGAAAAAGACGCGGATCTTTTCCTGCTCTGCCCTGCCGTTTACACAAAAGATGAATATAATATGTCCCTTACAGATACGGCCACGAAGGAGAAGTTCCTTGGGGCGCTGAATATGGAGCGGGGAATATACGAAAACAGCACCAGGATGTTTGCTCCATATTACAGGCAGGCAGCCATGAAGGTCTACAGTCTGGACACTGCTGAAAGAGAGCAGTTTATGCAGATTGCCTATCAGGATGTCTCCGATGCCTTTTCCTGGTATCTTAAAAATGAAAACCACGGGCGGCCCATCATTCTGGCGGGCTTTTCCCAGGGAGCTGAAATGTGCTACCGTCTGTTGGAGGAATATTTTGGAAATGAGGGACTGGCTAAGCAGCTTGTGGCCGTATATGCACTGGGGTGGCCCTGCACAGAAGAGCTGGTCCGGGAATTCCCACAGATTAAGCCGGCCCAAAGCGCAGACGATACAGGAGTAGTAATAAGCTTTGACTGCGAGACTGAAAAAGTAGAAGATACCGTTATCGTTCCAAAAGGAATAAAATCCTTTTCCATTAACCCTTTAAATTGGAAGACAGATAAAACCCCTGCTTCAAAAGAGGAGAATCTCGGAGCCTGCTTTACGGATCACAGCGGCCAGATCTTGACGGAAACAAAGGCACTCTGCGGAGGCCGGTCTTGACGGCAAGGCAGAGGGTATACTCATAGGAGGTAATCTATCCACCTTTACCTCGGTACTCAATACAGAATACGACTGTACAAAGATAGATGAGCCCTATGTGCTCTTCATAGAAGAGGTCGGAGAAAACATTCAGCATGTTCATCGCTACCTCACTATTTTAAAGCATTTAGGCATATTGGATAACGCAAAGGGCATAATCTTCGGGGAGTGGACGGAGCTTCCCGCAGACGGAAGCGGCAACTTCGGCAAAGCCCGCGGCGGAAAGTTTGAATCCGTAGCAGATATGATACGACGCGAATTTCTCGGAGATATCAAGGTTCCAGTTGCCTTCGGCTTTCCTGCGGGACACGGCGATGTCAACTATCCACTGCTTATGGGGAAAAAAGTGCAGCTTTCCGTCTCCGGCAGCAGCTTTACCCTGGACTGGAAATAGCAACCCGTTTTATCTGTATATAACATACTTACATATTTTTTGGCCCCTGGCTGAAAATTTTTCCTCATACTCGGTCATGACGTTATTTTTCATGGCCTCGGGGTCGCTGTGCAGATCTCTGGAAATATACTTAAGCTTCCAATGAGTTCCTTCAAGCTCCCTGACCGCAAACTCAAAGAGGGCGGCGTTATCCGTCTTAAACTCCACATGACCGTCACGGCTCAGTATCTTATCATATCTCTGCAGATACTCCCTGGATTGCAGGCGCCGCTTGGAATGTCTTTCCTTGGGCCAGGGGTCGGAAAAATTAAGATAGATCCTGTCGACCTCTCCCTCCTTAAAAAATTCTTCTATATCTACCGCGTCCATACGGATAAATCTCAGATTTTCCGGCGCTGTATCTCCCATTTTGTCCAGCTTTTGAAGCGCTTTTATCATGACGCTTTCATACCTGTCTATGCCTATATAGTTGACATTCGGATCACGCACGGCCATATCAATGATAAAACGACCCTTTCCCATGCCTATTTCTATATGTATGGGATAATCGTTGCCGAAAATATCCTTCCAAGGTCCGGGAAGCTCCCCGGAATCGGTTATCACCAGCGGGTGAGCCGCGACAAATTCTCTGGCTCCCGGAATATTTCTCAAACGCATTTGCAAGGACTCACTTTCATATTTTACCCAAATAGTGTATGATATTGGACAAAGTTTTTCAAGAATTCAGAGATTTATATACTTTAATATATGCGAAATAAAATACGAAAATTGATGCGCATATCGATCTGCCTTACGATATGCTTTAGTTTCATTCTTTCAAATTTGATATTGGTTTTTGCCGATGAGGCCTCAGAAGCCACGTCTACGGCGGAGGACATCATTACGGCGCAGCAGTCTCTGCCTGTCACGACCAACGATATCCCCGGATGGCCCCAGGGACCCGCCATTGCCGCGGAAGCTGCCTGCCTTATGGATGCAGATACCGGTGTGATCCTGTATAACAAAAACATGGATAAGGTGGAATTTCCAGCCAGCACCACCAAGGTTTTGACCTGCCTTGTCGCGCTGGAGAATTCTTCTCTGGATGAAATGGTCACCTTTTCAAAGGAGGCCGTCTTCGGCATAGACAGAGGTTCTTCAAATGTGGGTATGGACGTCGGACAGTCCATCACCATGGAGGAGGCAATATACTGTATAATGCTTGCCAGCGCAAACGAGGTGGCCTCCGCGGTTGCCGAGCACGTCGGTGGCTCTATAGAGGGCTTCTGCGAGATGATGAATGCTCGCGCAAAGGAGCTGGGCTGTACCAATACCCACTTTGCGAATGCGAACGGTCTTCCGAACGATGAGCACTATACCACCTCCCATGACCTTGCGCTTATAGCGAAAGCCTTTAACAGCAACGATACCCTGGTACGTATCGCGGGGGCCGCAAAATATTCCGTAAAGGCTACGGCGACCCAGCCCGATACCTTCGATATGGTAAATCACCACAAGATGTATCCCGGACAGCAGTATGCATATGAATATATTTCCTGGGGAAAAACCGGATATACGAACGCCGCAAGGCAGACTCTCGTAACAGCGGCCGAGAAAAACGGCTTTAAGCTGGTCTGTGTCGTAATGAGGGATGAAAAGCCCTACCAGTACACTGACACACACGACCTGCTGGAATATGGTTTTGCCAATTTCAAAAAGGAATATATCGCGGATAATGAGACGCGATATAATATCTCCAGCTCTGATTTCTTTGACACAGACAGCGACATTTTCGGAAACTCCACCCCTCTTTTGACTCTTAATACCGGGGGAGTCTGCGTAATTCCCAAGAATGCAACCTTTGAGAACCTGACCTCAACTATCTCTTACGAGAATCTGGACCCTGACAAGCCCAACAGTATAGCAAACATCCAATACTTCTTTGAGAATCAATATGTCGGAGGGACCACCGTCGATATATACTCCAACGTCCAGACCTTCGAATTCGGCGATCCCGTAAGCGGGGATGCCATACGCTTGGATTCAAAGGAGACAGACAATTCCGCCAACACCATAAATGAAAACACAGAGGGCGTGGTATTCATCAGTACCCGCAAGATCATCATTATCATCCTGATCTTTATCGGCTGTGTGATCCTGTTCTTCGCCATCTTTGCTCTGGTCAGATTTTTGAGAAACTCCCGCCACCGCAGGAGAAGGATCAAGAAGAGGGTTCGTCGCTACTTTTCCGAGTTTGACGATTTCGATTTTTAGGCTTGGGCTCCGATTCTGGATTTTTAACTATAGTAAGCGAAATTACTTATTTCGCTTACTATAAATATTTCTTCTTAAGCCTGGATTTTTCGTCCTGCACGTAAAGATTTTCCACGTCTTCTCTTTTTATGCATTTTATGGTCTTTACGACATAGACCTTGCCGTTATCCACTTTTTTAATGCGTATCTTTCCGCGAAGAAAGCCATGCGTCTTACAATAGGCCAGGCAGTAATAGTGCTTATTGTTGAGTGAAAACCAGTTTATCCTCCTCTTCGCGATATGTCCGCACTTGTAGCAGATGCAGCGGGCAACGTCCTTATCTCTTAAGGCCACCGCCTTATTGTCAAATTCCCTGGAGATATATTTGGAGTAGTCCTCAAATATCGTATATACCTCGTGCCCCTTATCGACAGGCTTATGAAATACATCATAGGAAAATCTCTTTTCGAGGCTCCTGTCCTCTATCCTTTGAAAGATATGGGCCGTGTATTTGGCGTCGTTATCGGCTCTGTGGAAATCGTCCGTCTTTTGGAGCTCCAGCACCTCCACCGCGTGCTCAAGCGATCTTCTGCTCTTCCCGTCTTCAAAATAGAGGCTGAAAAGCTTTTGTATATCCAGATATTCCATGGGTCCCTCAGACAAAGGTTTCATGCCGTAATACTGCATATTATACTGAAGCTGGGTAAGGTCGAGGGAGCCCCATGTGCAAAAGACAGGCTCCTCACCGCACCATTCCTGAAAATCCATCATGACGGGCACGAAGGTCTCCTCTTTTTCCAGGTCCTTCATTCTTATCTGAATTACCTTTTGTGTCATAAAGTGCATTTTTTTATATACCTGAGGACGGATAAAACGGTTGAAATATCCTGTGATCTCTTTCTCCTCATTTAACTTTACGGCACCAATTTCAATTATCTCAAAGGGAATATCGGGATTTTCGGTGAGCGCGCTACCCTGATTCCATTCCAAGTCCAGCACGATATAATTTCTTTCCATGTGCAGGATTATACTATACAAAACTGTGTCATAGCAAGCAGCCCGGATCGCATCCGAAGCCGGGCTGCAATTCAGTGGTCTGCCGCACCCTTGAATTGCAACCCGCTTAACCTCATTCTCCCTATAGAGGCGCTTTAATCATACTGTCCCAAATATCCATACAGCCTGAGCCTGCCGATCACGTACTCGGGATCAAATAATGTATTTTCGATCTTCCCCGGAGTTTTCTTCTCGGAACACAGATCCGCCAGCCTTGTGCAAACATCCGTATCCGGCCTTATTATCCCGCAGGTCACCGCAAAATAAATCGTAGACGAGGTCAGCTGTGACAGATTTTCTTTAATGATCCCGTTCAGCTTCTTTCTCATTTTACGGCTCAGTGTCTCCCCGGCCTGGGATAAAATATTCAGCAGTTTTTCCATATCACGTTCTCCATTGTTGCTGATAAACTGCTCCACATTCCTGTCGGTAATATAGACCTTATCACTCACAGACTCGTGGTCTCCGAAAAGTTCCATAAACCTGTGGATCATATAATACTTATACATCCTGTCCGTCAGCATCCCATTGGCAGGATCGGCCAGAAAGATCTTGTTTAAGACCGTTCCGAGAAAATCGTATATGAATTCCGCTTCTCCGCGGATGGCCTCAATGTTTTCCTTCATGGCAGCTATCCGTCCAAAGAAACAGGACAGATCCTCCCCCTGCCCAAGCTTAAGCCTTCTGTCTACTGCCTTAACTGCCTCTATTACTTCAAGTCCATTTTTAAATATTAATTCCATTTCTTTTCTCTCCTTTATTCCATTTGCTTATTTATTACGTCGTTACGTTCAAAGAGCAGCTCCTTCACTTTCGAACATACTCCTTTTTAATGCTGAGCCTCACCTCGGACACGCCTGTCATAAAGAAGAGATATATTATCTTAAAGAACGTCATTATAAATAAATAGCAGAGCGCCCTGTTACCGCGCTCTGCCATTAATTTGCATCGAAATATATCATTTTCCCGTTTCTTATAATAAAATAGAGGAAGTGCTATAGGGAAATATTCCATAGGCACTTTGTCAAACGATTGGAAAACACTATGACTTCCTGAACGCGTAATTGGAAATGCGTTCAGGAACTCCGCGTTCCGCGGAGCACGCGCCTTGCTTCGCAAGTCCCTGGTCGAATACGGATATTGAATTTCTGATGAAATTCAATATCCTACATATAGTTGTTATAAAAATTAATTATACATTATGTAGTTGTGAATTTAACTTTAGGAAATGGCCGATGAGTAAAAGTAACAAGCTGGTGATTGGCATCCTGGCTCATGTAGATGCCGGAAAGACAACCCTTTCGGAAGCTTTTTTATACAAAAATAATGTTATAAGGAATGCCGGGCGCGTAGATAAGGGCAATACTTATATGGATTCCGATGAAATGGAGAGACGCCGCGGTATAACTATTTTTTCAAATGAGGCTCGTTTTACCCGCAGCATCGGCGATTCAGAACGGACCTATATCCTGCTGGATACCCCGGGACACACTGATTTCTCTCCGGAGATGGAGCGCACCTTAAACGTTCTGGATTATGCAATACTTGTAATAAGCGCTCCCGATGGGGTAACCGGACAGGTTCGCCTGTTGTGGAAGCTTATCAGGCACTATAAGATTCCCACCTTTATTTTCGTCAACAAGATGGACCAGGAGGGTACTGACAGCGTCTCGAGCCTTGAAAACATCAAGCAGGAGCTCGGCCCGGAGTGCATTGACTTTTCGGAGGATGTCTTTTCGGATAAAATCCAGGAGGAGCTTGCCGTATGCGATGACAGTCTCCTGACCGGCTATCTCGACGGCACTGCGATCACCGAAGAAAATATCCGCAGGCTCATACTGAACGCAAAAGCCTTCCCCGTACTATTCGGCTCCGCCCTTAAAATGGAAGGGGTGGACTCGCTGCTGGAAGCTCTCGACAGATGGGCTGTGGAAAAACAGTACGGCCCGGACTTCGGCTGCCGGATCTACAAGATAACCCATGACAGCAGCGGTATGCGGCTGACCTGGATCAAGCTTACGGGAGGCCGCCTTAAGGCAAAGTCCGTTATTGAGGAGCTGACGGATGAGAACGGAAAGCCTGAGAAAGCCGACCAGTTAAGAATATACTTTGCAGATAAATTTACCTCTGTTCCTGAGATATTTCCCGGAGATATAGCTGCGGTGACAGGGCTCACCTCGACCCATGCAGGCCAGGGGCTGGGCTTCGAAAAAAGCCGTGAAGAGAGCCTGTTACAGCCTATAATGACGGCTCGCCTTATACTTCCTGCTAATGAAGATCCCTTCAGGGCATACCGTTCCCTGCTTACCCTGGCGGAGGAAGAGCCCTCTTTAAATATTCTTTACGATGAGGAAACAAAGGAGCTCACTGCCCAGGTCATGGGCGTAGTTCAAAAGGAGATTCTCCAGGAGCTGATATTTAAGCGGTTTAACCTGAAGGTCGGCTTCGGTGCGACCAGGATAATATATAAGGAAACTATTGCAGCCGCAGTGGAGGGCGTGGGACACTTTGAACCCCTGAGGCATTACGCGGAGGTACATTTGCTCCTGGAGCCCGCTGAGCGCGGAAGCGGCCTTACCTTTACCTCAAGCTGCTCCACGGATATCCTCGCCCTGAACTGGCAAAGGCTCATCCTGACCCACCTGGAGGAGCGCCGTCACAGAGGAGTTCTGACCGGGTCGGAAATTACGGATATGAAAATTTCAATTATCACCGGACGGGCTCACGAAAAGCATACTGAAGGCGGGGATTTCCGGCAGGCCACCTACCGCGCGGTAAGACAGGGACTGATGATGGCGGAAAGCATCTTGCTGGAGCCCTATCTGGATTTCAGCCTGGATGTCCCTTCGGAAAACCTCGGCAGGGTGTTAAACGACCTCGACAGGATGGGAGCCAGCTTCCTGCCGCCGGATATAGAAGGCGAGACTGCCTTTATCAACGGCTCGGCTCCCGCTGCCTCTCTTAGCGATTATCCCGAAAAGCTGGCGGAGCTGTCCAAGGGACAGGGGCATATCACCTGCAGCCTTAAAGGGTACGAGCGCTGCCACAACCCGGATGAGGTGATAGCATCCTTTAATTACGACCCCGAGCTCGATATGAGAAATCCCTCGTCCTCGGTATTTTGTTCCCACGGCTCCGGAACCATCATCCCCTGGTATGAGGTCCGCGACTATATGCAGGTCGAAAGTCCCTTGAAGTCAAGCGAAAATGGCCCGGCTATGCCTGCGGTGAAGCGACCCGCTCCACGTACGATGAACGTGAGCGAGGAGGAGCTCATTGCGATATTTGAGCGGACATACGGCCCTATCAAAAACCGCTCCGACAATAATAAGCCACGGAGAACCTATAATTTCAGCCCTCCGGCGAAGAAACCGCATAAGGGGAAGCCCCGCCCGGAAAAGGAATATCTGCTCGTAGACGGGTATAATATCATCTACTCCTGGGAGGACTTAAAGAAGCTTTCAGAAGACGACATCAAAGCCGGACGGGACAAGCTCATGGACATTCTTTCCAATTACGCCGGAATTTCAAAGGAGCGCATTATCCTGGTCTTTGACGCCTATAAGGTTCCCGGCGGCACGGAACGTATTTATAAATACCACAATATAGATGTAGTCTTTACCGCAGAGGCCCAGACCGCTGACCTCTATATAGAGCGCACGGCTCATGAGCTTCAGAAAAACTACGGGGTGACCGTTGCCACCTCCGACGCCGTCGAGCAGGTAATAATCTACGGTTCCGGAGCCCTTCGCCTCTCCGCCAGGGATCTTCTGGAGCGCGTGATCAATACCGAGCAGGAAATACGCAATGAGTATCTTGAAAACCAGCGATCCGATAAGAATTACATGGGCGACGCCATCCCAGGAGAGGTCTGGGATGAGCTGACCGGGGAATAGGCGGTCAAAACCCAGCGGTCAAAACTCTGGAAGTTATTTGTTGTCATCAATTTGAAAACACATTATAATAGGTAGATATTTGGCAACTGTTCAGGACAATTACTACGTTTGATGTTTCCGGCTCTTCCGGCCGGATGGAATGAAGAGGAACTATTTTGAAAAATTATCTGAAAATCGGAATCGACGTGGGCTCAACCACGACCAAAATCGCTGTATTAAAGGGCGATGAACTCATTTTTTGCCGCTATATAAGGCATTTTGCAAGGCAACGTGACAGCATACTGGAGCTTCTGAAAAATGCTGCTGAAACACTCGATAAGGAGGCCGTGGTCTCCATCTGTCTGACGGGGTCGGGCGCCAGGACACTGGCGGAGCGGCTGGAGCTGCCTTTCACACAGGAGGTGGTGGCAAACTCCATGGCGCTGAGGCATTTTTACGGAAAAATCGGGACCGCTATAGAGCTCGGCGGCCAGGATGCCAAGATCATATTTTTCAGGGATAACGAAGAGGGTAAGCCGGAGGTCTTCGACATGAGGATGAACGGCAGCTGCGCCGGGGGTACCGGAGCCTTTATCGACGAGGTTGCAACTGTCCTCGATATCGACGTCAGGGAAATGAATTCCCTTTCTGAAAAGGGCAGCGGTCTATACGACATTTCCGGGCGATGCGGAGTTTTTGCCAAGACTGATATACAGGCGCTCCTAAACCAGGGAGTCAGCAAAGCCGATATTGCCCTGTCAGGGTATCACGCAATAGCCAAGCAGACTATAGGCGGTCTTTCGCAGGGGCTCAAGATCTGTCCCCCCGTGGCCTTCGAGGGCGGTCCCTTTACCTTTCATCCAATGCTCAGGGAAGTCTTTAAGGAAAGGCTGGGACTTTCGGACGAGGATGTCCTCATCCCCGAGAGACCGGAAATGATGGTGGCCTACGGTGCGGCACTCAGCATAGAGGAAATACATACCGAGAGCGGGGCCTCTACCCTCAGGCACCTCATTGAGCTATTCAGCGGCCTCACCGAAGAGGAGCTCGATAACGAGAGCGGACTGCTGTTCTTTGAGAACAACAAGGAGCGCGAAGCCTTTAATTCCAGACATGCCCTGAAGGAAGCAAAAAGCTATGTTCCCAAAAAGGGAGAAACAGTAAATGCCTATCTGGGAATAGATGCCGGAAGCACTACCACAAAGCTTGTCCTGCTCAATGAAAAGGAGGAGATCATTGATTCCTTCTATGCGTCCAATGAAGGCAGCCCCATCAAGGTTGCCCAGAGAGCCCTTATATCGATCTTTGATAAATATAAAAGGGCTAAGGCTAAATTGAATATTATCGCCGCATCCTCAACTGGCTACGGTGAATTTCTGCTCTCCAAGGCGTTTAAGACGGAAACTCATGTAGTTGAAACGGTAGCACACGCCCTGGCGGCCTCCAAATATGTGAAGGAGCCCAGCTTTATCCTCGATATCGGCGGTCAGGATATGAAAGCAATATGGCTTGAAAAGGGCATTATCACAAACATCGTTGTGAACGAGGCCTGCTCTGCCGGCTGCGGCTCATTCCTTGAAAATTTCGCAAAGACACTCAACATAGAAACCGGAGAGATAGCGCAGCGTGCCTTTGATTCACAAAATCCCGCAAAGCTCGGAAGCCGCTGTACCGTGTTTATGAACAGCAGCATAATAACCGAGCAGCGCAACGGCAAAGATCCCGACGATATTATGGCAGGGCTCTGCCGCTCCATAGTGGAAAATGTTTTCACGAAGGTCATCCGGGTTCCCAATATTGAATCCCTTGGAAAAAATATAGTCGTTCAGGGCGGCACCTTTAAGAACGACGCTGTTTTGCGTGCGATGGAACAATATGTAGGAAGAGACGTCATCCGTGCGCCCTACCCCGGTCTCATGGGAGCTATCGGCTCGGCATTAACGGCAAAGGAATGCGCCTCCAGGAAGGATTTCAAAAAGACCTTCCTTTCCCCGGAGGAACTGGAAAGCTTTTCGTACAGAAGGGAGGCGGCTTCCGAATGTCCTTACTGCACAAACCACTGCAAGCGTACTATCCTTACCTTTTCCACGGGAGAAAGCTGGGTAACGAACAACCGCTGCGAAAAGGGCGAAGTGACCGGCGATCTGAAGGATAAAAAAACTATTGAGAAAATAAAGGAGCTTGAAAAGCGCAAGGGTAAAACGCCTAATCTCTTTGAGCTGCGCCAGACCCTTCAGTGCAAGGACTACCCCTATGAGAAGCTTCTTCCCGATCAGAATACTGTGATCGGTATCCCCAGGGTACTCTATTTTTGGGAAGGTCTGCCCTTCTGGAACACCTTCTTTAAGGCGCTGGGCTTTGAGGTAAAGCTTTCACCCGCAAGCACCAGGGAAATTTATGAGAGTGGCATTCATGCCGTGCCCTCCGATACAGAGTGCTTCCCGGCAAAGCTGGTCCACGGTCATATCCGCGAGCTGTTAAAGCTTAAGGTGGACCGGATCTTTATGCCCGAGATAGTTGTAACGCCTCCTGAGAACACTGAAAAGACAAGCTTTTCCCGCTGTGCGCTCGTCAAGGGATATCCTATAGTGATAAATAATTCGGACAACCCCGAGGAATTGAAGGATGTTAAATTTGATGCGCCCTATTTTTACTGGTACAGCAAAAAAGACCGCATCAATCAGATCTCGCAATACATGAATAAGACCTTCGGGATCGATAAAAAAATCTGCAAAAAGGCCATAGCTTTTGGTGAAAGTGCTCAGAAGAGCTTTGATACCGAGCTTAAGGCCGCCGGCGGAAAGGTCCTTAAAGACCTTGAAGGGACTAACGATTTTGCCGTCATCCTTGCGGGCAGGCCCTATCACAACGACCCGCTCGTAAACCACGAGCTTCCGGAGCTCTTTGTAAAGCTGGGCGTACCGGTGCTTACCGCAGACAGCCTGCCGGAGCTGCCAAAAGTGGAGCTAAGACAGTCGCGGATAGATATCGTAAACAACTTCCACGCAAGGGTCTTAGGCAGCAGCATTATAGCCGCACGCCATCCGAATCTGGAGATCACGCAGATCGTCAGCTTCGGCTGCGGACACGATGCGGTCTTATCCGATGAGGTGGTCCGGATATGTAAAGAGATCAGCGGAAAAGCACCCCTGATCCTTAAGGTGGACGAAAGCGACGCCCAGGGACCTTTAAGGATACGTGTCCGTTCCTTTATCGAAACGATCCGCAGAAAGAGGAGGCTCTCCCTTCTGACCGAGGTCAAGAGGCTTCCGGATCCCTATCCGGTTAAATTTACCAAAAAGGAAAAGAAGGAAAGAATCGTCCTTATTCCCAACAGCTCCCATGCTTTCTGCCAGGTAATGTCAGCCGCCTTCCGCACACAGGGAGTAAAGGCGGTTCCGCTGGATATAGGCCGGGAGGACGCCATCGCACTGGGAAAACAATATACACACAACGATATCTGCTTCCCTGCCCAGATCGTCATCGGAGAGATACTCTCTGCCCTGAGAAGCGGAAAGTATGATATAAGCAGGGTTGCGGTCGGAATGGCTAAGTACCTTGGCTGTTGTCGGCTGCCGCACTATGCTACAATATTGAGGAAGGCTCTGGATGATGCGGGCTATGAAAACGTTCCGATCATGACTAATGACGACGTGGACTATCATAAAATGCATCCTGGCTTTAAGGTGAGCGTTCCTACTTTGCTCAAGATCTCTATCTCGCTCCCGATGATAGATACTCTGGAAGAAATGCTCAGGAAGATAAGGCCCTATGAAAAAATACCGGGCAGTGCGGATAAGGCCTTTAATAAAGGAATCGACCTTCTCTCGAAAGGAATTGAGACCCGCGGAGTTTCTGGAGCGATCAAGGGCTTTAAGGAAGCTCTCAAATGCCTCTCCGCTGTCGAATTTGACGACTCGGAGAAAAAGCCTACCGTTTTGATAGTAGGCGAGTATCTGCTGAACTTCCATCCCGGCGCCAACCATGAGATCGAGCGCTATCTGGAAAAAAATGATTTTGAAGTTATAGAAGCAAATATGACAGACGTAATACAGAAATCCTATTTCTGTCAGGGCAAGCAGATAAGTGAATACAAGGTTAAACGGGACTTCACGACCTTATTCTGGTCGAGGATCGCCAATGCTTTCTTTACCTTTGCACACCGTCTTACCGACAAGCTGGCAAAGGATGTCAGCCTCCATGAAAAGTCAGTTCTCCTGAACGATCTTTCCAGAGACAGCGATCCAATCATCCATCACACCTTTGACACCGGGGAAGGAATACTCATACCCGCTGAGATCATTCATCACGCCAAGCACGGCTGCAAAAACTTCATTATCCTGCAGCCCTTCGGATGTCTGCCAAACCACGTTGTCGGCAGAGGGGTGGCCAAAAAGCTTAAGGAAATGTTCCCGGATATAGAGCTGCTGGCCCTGGACTATGATCCCGACGTAAGCTTTGCGAACCTGGAAAACAGGCTTCAGATGCTGGTGTCCAATCGCAAAAAAAGGTCAGCATAGTTACTAAGTTAAGGGCAGCTATAAAGGCGGCACTCAGAGGCCAGAGTAATATACAGCACAGGAGGTATTGACATGCTCGAGAGTATAATTGCAAATCTGTTTGAGTTTATTTTCAGCATTTTTCCGGTTTTATTCGTAGTGTTTCTGATCGTCTTTTCTGTAAAAAAGACTCTGCCAAAGCGGGAGAATTCTCAGCGCTCCGGAAGGGTGAAGCCCAGACCCGTGAAGCCGTCCAAGACTGTTTCATCAGACGGTCATGTGATAGACCCGGAGAACGATCCCACCTGTGCAAAATACGGTCACGTACATGAGGAGGTCAAACACAGATATATCGTCCACGACGAGCCGGTAGAGGGATATGTTAATTTAAATGGCAAACTGATATCACTTAAGGAAGCTGCAAAGTATTGAATAGGTAATTGCGAAACTCGCTGAGCGAGTTCGCAATCTTGAACCAGACAAGGTAGAAATCCGGCCATGCCGGATTTCACCGAACTAAATCGGTGGATATCTTACAAAAAATGTAAATAGACACCCTGTACCTTGAAAATT
>JAFTEI010000259.1 GCA_017453965.1 Lachnospiraceae bacterium | reverse complement strand
TCTATTCCTCGGTGAGACTCGATGTACGCAGGATAGACAAGATAACCCAGGGCGGAGAGGTAATTGGAAACAGGACCAGGGTCAAGGTAGTAAAGAACAAGATAGCTCCGCCCTTCAAGGAGGCTGAGTTCGACATAATGTTTGGTACTGGCATTTCGAGCGTAGGCGACATCCTGGACCTTGCCGCAAATGTAGATGTTATCGTGAAGTCCGGCGCCTGGTTCTCCTACAAGGGAGACAAGATCGGCCAGGGAAGGGAGAACGCGAAGCAGTACCTTACGGAGCATCCCGAGATACTGGCCGAGGTGGATCATCAGGTGAGGGTCAAATACGGTCTTGTCCAGGAGGATGAGGGAGCCGCTGAAGATGCCAAAGAGGGAGCCGGGAAGGACGAGGCTCAGGCAGAGGGAGGCAGGAGCGCAGCAGCTAAGGCGGATGCAGAGTCAAAGGCTGCAAAGAAATAATGTATATCACCTCCATCGAAGCCTGGAAAAAGGGCAGGAAGCTCATATATCTAAATAACGAGCCCGGCTTTGTGCTCTATACTTCCGAGGTAAGGGACTATGATCTCGCGGAGGGAATGGAGCTCTCCGCGGGACTTTATAAAAACATAGAGGAGCTGACCTTAAAGCCCAGATGTAAGAGAAGGATACTTCATCTTCTGGACAGGTACGATAAGACTGAGGCACAGGTCAGACAGAAGCTCAAGGACGAGTTCTATCCCGAAGAGGTGATCGACGAGGCCATATCAGCTGCCAACAGGGGCAGATATCTCGATGACAACAGGTACGCGCGTCAATATACGTATGAAAAGTCCCGGAGCAAGAGCAGAAGGATGATAAGCGCGGAGCTTAGAAACAGGGGGATACCGGAGGCTCTTATAGAAAAGGCCCTGGAAGAGACCGAAGACAACGAGGGGGTCCTGATCAGGAAGCAGATCTTAAAAAAGAGCCCGGACCCCGGACAACTCACCTATGAAGAAAAGCAGAAGCTCCTCGGAAGCATATGCCGGAAGGGCTTTGACGCAGACAGGTGCATAAAGGTCCTAAATGAACTTATACGGGAGAAGCAAAACTATTCGTGAAATTTTTTGTAATTATTTAGGACAGCTCGAAAACGATGCCAGATGCGCTCAGCGCATCTAAACGACATTCAAAACATGCCACTGGCATGTTTTGCACTTGCTGCTGAGTACGTACCAGAATTTTCTGCAATTCAGGGCATCGGTCCGGTTGACCACTGAATTGTAACGAAACCTGTTATAAGGTAGCTTGATAGATAATGACTTTTCTCTAAATAATTGTTATAATCATACCCTAAGGGTGTTCCGCCTGTTTATCCGGAGGATAGATTATGAGACTGAAATTTGCGAACCTGTACGGGTATTATAAGGATAATTATAATGATTGTATAGATATGATAAGGCAGACGAACCTCAGGCATGTTGCCATTTTAAACAGATGGTTCCTTATCGTAAATATCTTTTTTCTTGTTTTTTCAATTATGAGTATCTTCGGCGTTCGAAGCAGCATGACGCCGTTTTATGCAGTATTCTTAGGCATATCGGTCCTCTTTGAGGTAATGATGTTTGTCTTTAGAAAATCTGTCCAGAAGTATTCCCTGCCGATAATCTACATCAATATGTGTATCGTAATGATCTACGGAATTCTGGCATCCGTAGCCCAGCCCTATATGGCGGCCACATTTTTTATTGTTCTTATAGTGGTCATCGCTATCTCCTACATCGATACTATGGCGCGAATGACCATCGCCCTTGTGGTGTTTACAGCGGCCTTTCTTATCGCCTCTTATACTCAAAAGGCAATGACCATAGCCTTTCAGGATACCTATAATTCTCTGTTATGCTTAAGTCTTGCCGTCACGCTGCATTTCGCATTTCAGAGGACAAGAATGCAGCAGTTCATAACACACCAGAAAAATGTACAGATACAGCGGGAGCTGGAGATCAAGTCGAGCTTTGATGCCCTGACCTCTCTTTTAAACAGAGGCAGATTTTTTGCGATGGCCGGCAGTGTTCTAAGAGGCTATCATAATGAATATATGGTCCTTTGCCTTTTGGATCTGGACGAATTCAAGCAGATCAACGATAAGCTCGGGCACCAGATGGGAGATAAAGCAATTCAGATAGCGGGAAATACCATTACGGAAGTGATGGAGATCGACCTTAAGGAGAAATGGTCCTTTCAGGAGAGGGCAGTCCGCAATGGCCTGAGCTTTGCCGGAAGGCTTGGCGGAGACGAGTTCATTGTTTTTATAAGGGGTAAGAGTAAGAAGGAAGAGATACTGACCCTGATGCAGGAGATGTTAAAGAAGCTAAATCAGGTCGACTATGGAGAACTCAAGGGCATACATGCGTCCATCGGAATTACGGAGATCCTGGAACAGGACATGGATATTGACGATGCTTACCGCAGGGCTGATGAAGCGCTCTACGAGTCCAAGCGCGCCGGCAAGAACCAGATTCATTTCAGCAAATAAGAGCATCTGAACAAAAGGAGATCGTATTAATGGAATTTCAATATATACTCATTTTCCTGATCGTGGTACTCCTGTGTGCTGCAATATGGACGCTAAGCGTTCACAGGAAGTATAAAGCGAGAAATATCGAGCTGCTTTTAACCCTTGTGGGGATAATTGAAGCCGGAGACCCCATCCTAGACGGACATTCTCTGCATGTCCATAACCTTACCATGGTGTTCTATGATTTTCTTCCGGTCAATATGCGGCTTAAGCTAAACAGAGAGGAGCTGGAATACGCATCGCTCCTCCTCGATATAGGAAAGCTTGGCATTCCGAGGGATATTTTGGACAGGAAGGGAAAGCTTAAGAGTGAGGAATGGGCGCTTGTCAGGAGTCATCCCGAGATAGGCCTGAGGATCTTAGGTACGATACGAGGCTTCGACAATATTTCCAGGTGGATACTTTACCATCATGAGAGGGTGGATGGAAAAGGATACCACGGACTTAAGGGAAACGAGATTCCACTTGCATCCAGAATGATAGCCATAACCGATACCTTCTCCGCGATAACCATGGTCAGGGCCTACAAGCCCCCTATGGCCTATGAGGATGCGATAACGGAGCTGAGACTGTCCTCCGGTTCACAGCTTGACGCAGAGCTTGTGGATATATTCTGTCAGATACCGCTTATAAATATAGATAAATGTCTGGAGGATGTTCATCATAGAATCAAGAAAATCAAGGATGAGACAAAGGTATGAAGAAGGCAATATCCGTAATTCTCGCAGCGGTAATGGTATTGAGCCTGGCCGCCTGCGGAGGCTCTGCAAAACGACCCAAAAAGGAAATAGATGAAAACACTGTGATACTCACCCTTGCCTTGCGCTCGGGTACGTACTCGGATGTTATCCAGAGCTGCCTGTATGAATTTGAGGAAGCCAACAATGTCTACTGCGAGGTTCTGGAAATGGAGGAGGACGAGCTGCATTCCGGCGTTGTGGAGGACGCAGCAAAGCCAGAGGGAGCCTATGACCTTTGCATGGTGGACGGCTCCTGGATGGCTGAATATACTGCTAAGGGAGTGCTGGCAAATTTGAGCAGCCTGGGCTATGAGCTGGATGAGGATATAATTCCGGCGACCACCAAAATCTGCTATAGCGACGGAGACATCTACCTTGCCCCGTATTACGGCAATGTTACGGTACTTCTTTATAATAAGGCCATCGTGGAGGGAGCGGGATATAAGGACGGAAAGACCATAGATTCGCTTGAGGACATTAAAAATATCTGTGACTACGCGAAAGGCTATGGCAATATCGGTTTCATGTACCGGGGGGATTCGGCAAATAATTACGTGGTAGATTTTTTGCCCTTCCTGCTCTCCTATGGGGGCTGGGTCGTGGACGAGAACAATAGGCCCACGGTAGATACACCGGAATTCAGGCAGGCTCTAAGCTTCTATATGGGGATTGCCTCCAGCGGAGATGCGGCTCCCAGAGACGACCTTGTAATGGCTATTGCAAACGGGGCGGCGGCAATGGGAGTCGGCTGGCCGGGCTGGTATACCCCGAATAAAAAATCCTCTGCAGATTACAGCGCCATATCGGGTAAGGTAACGGCGGATTCTTCGGCCTTTAATGCCAATGTTTACGGCGTATGGACAATAGGCATCCCTGCCAACAGCAAAAATAAGGAGCTGGCGGAGAAGCTTTTAGAGCATTTGATGGATCCGAAGGTTCAAAGGAGCACGGTTGCTGTAGGCGGGGTTCCCTGCAGATATTCCTCCCTCCGTGACAGGGAGATACTCGAGGAGTTCCCTCAGTATGAGGTAGTCTGCAAAGCACTGGAGGGCGGAGTCTACAGGCCTATTATGGAGGAGTGGTCGGATTTCTACACCATACTCGGGGCAGAGATGGAAAACATCATGAAGGGCGATAAAAGTATGGATCAGGGTCTTGCGGATGCCCAGGCTAAGCTGGAAGAAATGCTTTCATCGAAATAGAAATAGTGACGACGGATCGAAGTTCAGATTTGGGGACGGAGTGGAAGCGTGGGAGCTCCTGTAACTATTCTTAAAAGTTGTTACGCCTTCTTTTCAAAAAAGTCAGTCAGCTTAGCGATTGGAATGGGCTTGGAGTATTTATAGCCCTGCAGATAGCGGGCACACATATTTATGCACATATCCTCGTCCTGCTCATTTTCTATACCCTCATACAAAACGGAATAATTCATATCGCTGAACATATGGGCAAGATAGGAGACCATGGTTTCTGATTTTGCATCCGACCCGCTGGCCAGGACCAGGGAGCGGTCGAACTTGATGTTATCGAAGGGCATCTCTATTATACGGTCAAAGTTGGAATAGCCGGTGCCGAAATCGTCGAGATAGAATTTGATACCGCTGCCCTTGAGCTCGTTTATCTTTTCCTTGACGATCATAAAGTCCTTCTCACTCTGGCTTTCCGTAAGCTCAATGGCAATCTTCTCAAAGGGTATCCCGCTCTCACGCACGATTTTATTTACACTCTGACAGAAATCCGGCTCACGCACATCTATCATGGAGAAATTCACCGAGATACGCTTTATCCTATAGCCCTCTTCGAGCATCTTTTTTATCTGGTTACAGGTCTTGCTTAAGATTATAAGACTCAGGGAGTGGATGTAATTATATTTCTCGGCAACCGGGATGAACTGGTCGGGAAAGACCATGCCGGTCTTTTCCAGTCGCAGACGCATGAGGGCCTCAGCTGTGTCATATCTTCCGGCGGCTATATTGAGGACAGGCTGACAGAAGACCTCTACACGGGGGTCGTCAAGATCCATTTTGGTGTTGATGTCCTCAAGCTGGCTTATTATATAGCGCTGTCTGCGATAGTTTTCAATATCCTTTTCGTTGACGAATTTAAACTCCTGCTCATTCATATTTTCTTCGAGATAGTGGATAAGGCCGATATAGTTGTTATCCACGCTGATCTCATCGAGGGTTTTTAAAAAGACGGCCTTATAGTCGTATCTGAATTTAGTATGCTGGAGTGCAAAGTCTGCGGTCATTTCCTTAAGACGCCGTTCATAGTCGGGATTTTTGGCGATGTCAGCCACCAGGATAATGTGACCGCCCGAGATCTGGAATAAAAGTGCACCCTTGAAAAAGTGGTGATTGTAATACCTTATGGTATCCTGCATATCCTGAGGAAATTTTGTGCCTTTTTCATCAAAGTCATGCATATACAGGCTCATTATCAGCAGTATGTCCCTGTGACGGTAGCTGTAGTTTATAAGGTCTTCAAAGGCCGTGATATTGACGGCACCGATCTCTGTGTCATAGGGATTTGAATGAATGAGATACAAAATCGCAAAGGCCGGGAACAAAAAGCTGGCTACCGTTAAGGAATATTGACCCCAAATGCCCTGTATCGCCATTAATACGAGGGATACGATGCAGGTCAGGAGAACTCCGACAATTATCTGCTTGTATATCCTTGTCCTGTACCTGAAGATCATATAGAAGATTAATGAAAGATATAAGATGTAGAATATCGGGAATATGTTAAAACCGAAATGAATTTTACCTATCTCATCCACATAGCTGCCCAGGTGAAGGACAGTTCCGAGGGTATCGTATAAAAAAATGATGACGAGCCCGGCTGCAGCCAAAGAAAGGTAGAGCCTGTCAGTCTTTTTGTTCAGATGCAGTATCTCCTTGGTATAATGAATGTAGCCCGAGAATATTCCGAATATACTGAGGTGGAAGATGAGCCTTGAAATATAAATTGCGGCAGGTGGGGGGGTGGAGGCCGCGGACAGAGCAAAGCTGTGGTAACAGATATTGCTCACCGCGGCTGCCGCCAGCAGGATCAAAATATTCCTGAAGATTAGGAAGCTCTTTGAGCGGTTGATATAGGCCGTGCGAAAGAGTATCGCAAATACAAGGCAGCACGCGATCACAAGGATATCTCCTACAGGAGTATAGTTGTAGTAATAATTAATAACGGCCTCATTCATAGACTTTATACTTCTCCGATTTATACATTTTAAGTATAACAAAGATATATAGCGGTAGCAATCAGAAACTATAACATTACGAAGTAATGCTTCGAATCAACTTGGCAGGTCAGACCCGGACCCGCGAGTCTTTTACTTTATATATCGGAGATTTTCTCAAAACTTTTATAGTGAACGACATTAAAAACTTGTCGTTCACTATAAGCCTCCGGCGGGCACTGTGTGCCACGGATTTTGTAAGGAAACATGCCGCTTTCAAACGATGCCAGATGCGCTTGGCGCATCTAAACGGCATTCAAAATGTGCCACTGGCCATTGAAATACATGCAAATGACTACATAATGAAGCCCTTTACCGAAGGACAGCGTGAGCGTGCCAAAGAATGTAAAACGTTGAAAGACCTTATGAGGTTTTCCGTAGAGGATGATATTGAGCTTTCCGAAGAAGCACTTGAATGTGTGGGTGACGCTTTTTGTATAGTATATAGTTTTGCCTGACTTGCCAATTTCAGTCCAGGTTGTAACCGTGGCTGCGCAGCCGTCTTTAAGGCAGGTCTTGTAATGATCCTTGACGCAGCAGTTTGGATTTAATTCCTGATC
>JAFTEI010000258.1 GCA_017453965.1 Lachnospiraceae bacterium | reverse complement strand
GGGGCCAGATGATACCCGCGCTCTTAATAAAGGTCTGCCCGTTCCAGATTATCTCATAGACCGCTATGACCCGGGCCAGAGAGGTATCCTTTACCAGCGTTATTATCTCATTGGACATGGGCGGAACTATTCGCTTGATGACCTGCAGCAGCACTATCTTAAAGAATATCGTCCGCCTGTCAAGGCCCAGGACCGCTCCCGCCTCATACTGCCCCACGGGAATGGACTGAATCCCGCCTCTGTAGATCTCCGAAAAATAGCAGGAGTAGTTTATAACAAAGGCTGTCAGAGCCGCCGTAAATCTGCCCGCATCTCCTCCGCCCCATAAATTAAAGCCGAAAATTATACCCGGACCATAGTAGATAACGAGGAGCTGCAAAAGCAGCGGAGTTCCTCTTATCACCCAGATTATAAGTTTTATGGGTACGCTTATCACTTTCGCGCGGGCCATGGAGCCAAGGCTGATCAAAAGTCCCAGCGGCAGTGAAAACAGCAGGGTCAGCGCAAATAATTTAATCGTACCCCAAAAGCCCTCCAGCAGGGCCAAGGTTACTGTTGCAAACATATATCGGTAAAGCTTCCTTTATTATTCTATCGGAATAAGGGCTTCCTGAACGCCGTACTTGGCGGCAATGTCCTTTAAAGTCCCGGCTTCATAAGCGCTTTTGAGCTGCTCATTTATAAACGCCGCCAGATCGGAGCCCTTTCTGCAGCCGACTCCGTACTCCTCGCTTGTAAGAGAAGCCGTATAGGCCAGATCGGCATAGCTGGTTCCCTCTCCTATCATGGCTCCCGCCATAAGCAGGTCGATTATGCAGGCATCCGAGGTTCCGGCCTCGACCTCCATCAGCGTGTCCGCCTGTGAAGCGAGGGCGGTATATTCATAGCCCTGCTCCTTGGCAGCCGACTCGCCGGCCGAACCGGACTCCACCGCAAAGGAGAGGGACTTGGCTGAAGCCGCATCCGGATAATTGGCGGCAGCATCGGCCTTGACTACTATGACCTGTGCATTGTTGCAATAGGGCTTTGAGCACTCCATGGAATTTTTGACCTCATCCGTCAGGGTCATGCCGTTCCATACACAGTCTATGCTCTTGTTGTCCAGCTCCAAAATCTTGTTGTCCCAATCGATCTCCACAAACTCTACTTCCACGCCCAAGCCCTCGGCCACCAGCCTTGCGGCGTCAGCATCGAAGCCTATCCACTCTCCGGCCTCGTCCTTATAGTCCATAGGGGCAAAGTCGGTAATTCCCACTACCAGCTTTCCCTTATTCTTGATATAGTCCACGTCGCTGCCCCCGCTCTTATTTCCGCAGGCAGTCATTGACAGAACCATCAATCCCGCTAATATCAACGATAACACTTTTTTCATAATTTACTCCTCCCTTCAAATCCGGGCTGAGAATCTGAAGCCGTATCCTCAACGTCCCCGCCCCGTATGATTTAGTTCGCTACCACTTTACCATATTAAAGTATAGGTGTAAAGAAATTTAACCTTCCTCATCCTCATTGATCTTCAAAAGAATATCCATATACATATCCGCCGAAACCAAAGCATTCGCCATGCAGACATTCATCTGATTGAAGAGCTCATCTCCCTCAACAGCCATGGGAAGGGGAGTTGTAAGGCGGTATACGAGATTCTCTCCTTCCTTATCTATGCAAAAGCTCCCGCAGGGAATCTCATAATTGATATGGGACATAGCCTCATAAAGCTCCGGCAGCCTGCTCTTTTCAATATCATCGGTGATGGTGAGGACAGCCGAAAAATGCTGGACCTCATCCTCCTCAGAGCCGGGAGGGAGAAAAAAGAATTCCCCCAGGGCCCCGTCCTCGTTATCCTGTCCCAGCTCGTCAAAGACCACCCTTAAGATCTCCGGCTCTCCTTCATTTTCCGCCTCCCGAAGCTCACAGGCCACAAGCTCCTCCTGAAGCGCAGCCTGTAGCCTTTCCAGCAGTTCGTGTCTGTCACTGTTTATCTTTTCAATATCCATATGAACCTCCATTGTAACATACCTTCTTTATCTTCCGCTCATCTTTCTGGCAAGGGCTGCGGCGCTCGGAGTCTTTTTCTTCTCGCTGTAGGGCAGTCCGAAGCTCTTGACCAGCTGTATATAGCCCTTCCTCTCGTTTTCATCCGTAGTTCTTTCCCCAGCTTCTCCGAAAAGCTTTTTGCAGATAAAGTCCGCATATTGCTTTCCGATATGGTCGCAGGCGCTCTCCACATCCGAAAAGCCTGCGGCCGCAGCCAAAGTCCGCCTCATATTCCGCCTGAACTCCTTCATATTGTAGACCTTCTCACCCCTGGCTTCCATCACAGCGAGAGCCTTATTCACAAATTCATCGAAATTGAAATAGGAATCGAATATCTTCTTTCTTATCCCCTTCATATCCATACCAAATATACTTACCATCCCTGACGCCATGGTAAGCCCGACGCCGGTTAAGGTGATGGCCGTGCCGAAGACCGGCACCAGAAGACCTGCCATACTAAGCCCGGAGGCTACGGTGTTAAAGCCGCCCATACCCATCTTTTTGGCGCTGATGTCCTTAGAGACCTTGAGCATATTCCTTTCAAATTTGGCCTGCTTCGCATCCATATTACCCGTGTTCCGTTCTTTTTTATTAAGGAAGCTCGCCGCCTTGGAAGCATTGCGGCAGTCCAGCATTCCCGACAGAGTATTATAGGTCTCAAGCCCCGTACCTACGCCGCCCGTTACCATTCCCGCCACCTGAAGGGCCGGCGAGACCTTGATCGTCCCATTAAAAAGCGAATCCGCTGACGCAATGTACTGCTGGGTGACCTGGACTCCCTTCCATGCGGTGGTAGTGGCACTGGCCGTAGAATTGAGTATCTTTACGATATTCACTCCGAAGTCTCCGGCGTGCATCCCTGAATATCCCCTTGAGAAGTTATATACGCCGTATATCGTAGCCATAAGGCTGCCCAGGGCGCTTATACCGGATACCGATACGGTCCCGGAGAAAAATTCGGTTTTTGCCAGGATGCTGTCCTTAAGCTTCCAGGAGCCGCCCCCGATGGACGGGATAACCTTCTGTACGCCGCTTTTTACAAGATTTGCCCCGCTCAAAGCATCCTTAACGATGTTTCCCGTATTTCCCGCAAGCCTGGCTCCGTATTTGGCGGCATATCTCATATTCGAGGACAGATCCCCGGAATTGCTGTTAGAGCGGATACTCACCTGAGCGGACCCTATCGTCCCCTGCTCTGTAATATCCCCGTACTGCTCTGCTTCGTCCACTGCGCTATCCGCGGCGATTAGCTCCTTAAGGTCCGCCTCCGCCTTTTTCTTAAGGGCTTCGAGCTCAGCCTCCGCCTTTGCATCCTTCTTTCCCTTCTTTAAAAACGCGGCAGCCCTGTCCCTGTATGTCTTTGTGCTCTGGTAGACCTCCCCGAGCATATAGGTTCTATCCGCTATCTTGTCGCTTTTAAGCTCCTTAAGCTTCGTCTTATCACTTATAGCTACGGGCTCGGCACAGTCTTTTATCAGCTCCTTATATTCCCTGTTTATCTGCGTGGCCTCTGAGAGCTTATGCATGGCTACATACTGGCCGCTAAGGTGGGAGAGCACCTTGAGCCTGGTATGGAGCATCTGACCCTTAAATTTTTCAAGGTCTGGCACATAGTCCGCCTGTGAAGCATAGACATCGGATATATCCGGGTTCTTGCGCTTTTTCGTCTCTATCAGATAATAGATAAAAAGCCTCTCCCTCTTAGACTTGCCCAAAAGCGCCGATACCGCCTCGCCGTGGTGGTTCCTGGCTCCCACGGCCCAGCCGACCAGACCGGTATTGCTATAATTTCTTACAAACCACTGGTCGATGGCATCTATAGCTTTGATCTGCTCCGTAGACAGGCCCTTGTCGGTATCCTTCTTATCCACCGCTTAAGCCTCATGGCGCCGAGACCTGAAGCCACCGCTCCCCGGCTGTGCCCCTGTATTAAGATATTTATCGGCTTTTCTGCCTTGAGCTCCTCGTCGTCAAGGAAATCCATCATTGTGAGTTTACTCCTCAAGGCTTCCTTTCCCAGCTCCAGAATATATTCCTCCAGCTTGTCCTCGGAATACTTGCCGAGATTCGCTACATCAGGGCCTCGCATGTAAAATCTGGTCTTGGCTGCCCCAAGCTCATTCACGGCCTCCTTTTTACGCACATGATTAAGCTTTTTTCCCTTGACGCTCTTTTCTATCCTCTGACCGTAGACCGTCTCTATTCTCTTGTTCTGTCTGCTGTTGCGCTCATTATATTCCTCTATCTGACCTTCAGTCTTTACCAGCTTCGTCCACGTCAGAAACTTATTTTTGTTGTACCACCTTACCTTTTTTTCATCTTTATAGTCTTCTGATTTCCTGGTACCCCTCATGCCCTGCTGGGGAAGCCTGTAATTCAAATAGCCTGTGCCAGCCATATTAAATTCGATAACATCCTCCCCGTTTAGTGCCAGCTTGGAGCCTTCCGCATGATGCAGGGCGATCTTTTCCTCTTCAGGCTCACCCTCCTGCTTTATCTTCAGGTCGTCAAAGGCAGCATAGCGCTCGCGTCCCAGATTTTGAACGATAGCATCCCTGACATTCTTTCTTAAAATATTATCCTGGGAGCTCTCGCTAACCTTCTCCGCCTCGATATTGTATTGCATCTCATCCATGCGGTGGATAACGTACTGGTTGTTCTCCACCCGCTTTTGCTGCTGTTCGCTGACCTGTATCGGAGCCTGCACCTTTTCCTGTAGTTTCTGAGTATCACACATATACTTTTCCCTGCCTTGTCCTTAGGAACTGTTGCAAAATAACCTGAACCGTGCCCTATATTTTCAAAAGAAATAACCCCTTCTTACCTGTACCGGTTCTTTATCGGGAAACAGATGCACAGCCAGATTCCTGCTCCTCTCTATACCCAGTGAAAACCTTACCTTTGCCTCCTCCGGATAGTTAAGATAATAATATCCCGCAGTGTAGCGAAGCAGCTCCAAAAGCTCCTTTGCCCCCCGCTGGGACAGGGTTCCGAGCATCACCAGATGCAGGTCGTCGTTCGGAAGCCTCTCAAACAGCGCCATGGAACTCACCTTATTCTCGTGAACAATTGCATAGCTCATATCCCCTGCATAGTCGTCCCTCTCCTCGGAGATCCAGTCATAATAACCGGATGCCTCCTCTCCTGCTTCATCTGCTGCACTACCCTTTTAAATTCATCCTTTGAAAGCTCCGAGACCGATATGAGGTCGATGGGTCTTCCGGGTCCCGCAGCCATTCTTAAAGCCTCCTCCCTATTCTGAGGGCTTATCTCCTCCTCAGACGAAAACAACAGCACTCCCACTGCCAGCCTCTCATCCCCCGATGCCTCCGCCGCTTCCTTGTCCTCCGCCAGCGCTCCCAGACAAAACCATTCGCCGCTTTTTACCCTGCCACTCATTTCCTCAGGGATCAGCGGCAAAAACGCCTCCATCTCATTTTCCTTAACCCAGATTACCATATACCCTCCATGATTTATTTATAGTCCTACAATATCATATTCTATCATTTTCCGTGCTGTAGCTTTTTGTTAAGCCAGCCGTACGAAAATATCACCGCTAATATGGTGTTTGTAAATACTTTTCAGTAATTCCTTATAATAAGATGTTTTACATCTTTCTCATTTCGATTCATAAAGCTTACCATATACTTCTTATCAAAACTTTTTATATTGAAATCGTCTTTATACAGGCTGTATATAAATTCGGTGTTTTTTATAACAAGAAGGATTTTAGCTTTAGTGTGCTTCAGACACTCACAAAGTCTGATTTGCTCTTCCTTGCCAAAAGTGTTTTGAGCATATGTTGAAAAGTCGCTGTCATAAGGAGGATCAAGGAAAATAAAGTCATCTTCGGTAAGGTCAAGCTTTTGGAGAAACTCTTCAAAGTCGAGATTAAAAATCTGCGTCCTGGAAAGTTTTTTACTCATACACGGAGAAAGAATATATTTAATCTTTTTTCGAAAGTCTTTCTTGTTATATGATATACCGCCATAGGGGACGTTAAATTCACCCTTTGCATTATATCTGAACATAGCTGAATAGCAGTACTCACGTACAAAAAAGAAAATAGCGGCTTGCCTTCCGGGACTGAACCCGGATTGTATATTCTGCAGATGACGGATATACATATAGTAGGCGGATTTGAGCGCAGATTCTATGTTATCGATTCTATCTTCGTCAGGAATGGCACCTTGCCCGGCTTCCAACTTGTGAGATCGCTTAATCTTGCCTGAAAGATTACGATTGAGTTCTTTAACAAAGACAGAGTGATAGTCCCGTGCAATGGATGAAAAAATACTATCGTACCGGCTTAAAAAATCCGGAATAGATAATTCGCAATGATACAAGGATAATATATCATCCGGATGTTCATCTGTAAGTTTACCAATTTTTGTGAATTCATCATTTTCGAGCTGCAAATACTTTATTAAATCAGGATCATGTTGTTTGATACAGTTGTATATATTTATCAGTTCGATAGATTTATCATTGATGCAGCATTCCTCATTTTCGATATCAAAATAAACTGCACCACCACCTACAAAAGGCTCAACGAACCGACCTGAATAGGTTGGGATATTTTCTCTTATGACAGGAAGTTCTCTCTCCTTCCCGCCCGGCCACTTTAAAATGGTTTTCATATAATATCACGTCACCTCGCCATATATTTACAGGTTACATCATACACTAATTGTCTTTTTTGAGCAGCAATTATATGTCAAAGAATTATAATTTTTATTAAAAACATCGTTTCCTATAACTCTCCGGCGCAGCCGGAATGCTTCCCCTGCACAGCTCTGCAAATCGAGCAGGGGACGCCTTTTCCCCTACTCGCTGCGCGGAGCGGCGTTTGGCCGCAAGGCCAATAATTTCCTATCGCCGCCTCTACTATAATCGAGTAGGGAAGATGCAATCTCCCTACTCGCTGCGCGGCCCGCGCCCGGCAAAGCCGGGATATTACATTGCTCGGGCCTGTGCATAAAAAAACTCCCGGGAAACACTCCCGGGAGTCTTGATAGCACTTGATTTAAATCAAATTACTTTATGAATTACTTTATGATAGAAGCAACTCTTCCTGATCCAACTGTACGGCCACCTTCACGGATGTAAGCATTAGTATTCGTTGTTGCAAATTATGATATTCAAGGCCTTCTGATTTATTCAACTCGTTATTTTTGATACATTATACACCGTTTTCAGAGTTTTTAGAACCAAAAAAGAACCGCTCTCCTC
>JAFTEI010000257.1 GCA_017453965.1 Lachnospiraceae bacterium | reverse complement strand
TCTGATGCATCCCTGCTGTAATAAAGGTCAAGTGCTTCCGCCGCAGTCATCTTGTCTGATGTGACAATACAAAAGTACCCGCAGAGCTGAAGTTCCCTCTTTATTACGTCATCCTTTTCTTTGACCAGCGTCAGTATTCCCTCACCGTCATAAAAAGTATCGAAGTACTTCTTTTCGGTATCACTTAACTGGTAGTCTGTGCCATACTGTGCCTTAAGACTCTTTGCCATCCATTCCAAGAGTTCCTCGAGTTCTTCTTTCTCGCCGTGTTCTTTCCCGGTACTGTGATATATGTGGAAATACCTGTCATTCTCGTCATCCAGATACAGTTTGTCTTCTACTGTATATCCATACACATGATGCTTTCTGATGCTGTATTTTCTCTCTTCCTCAAACTTACCCTTGTTCTCAAGAACCAGCCGGTTTACCAGCTTTGCCATCCCTTTTACCATGATCACGAAGCTGTATCCGTATTCATCCATCTTACGGATATTTCCTTTGCTAAAATATCCCCTGTCAAGAATGAATCCTATGTTCTTATAACCATAGCCTATCGCCTTTCCCAACATTAACTCAAGCTGTGATATGTCCGCTATGCTACCAAGGTAAGTCTCGTAAAAGAGCGGCTTTGCGTTCTTTGTATCATATGCAATGGAGTAGTTAAAAATAGGTGCTCCGACATCTACTTTTGCCTCTCCAAACTCCACCATCTCTATGTCGCCAGCTTCACTGTTTTTATTTGTAGAGTCGTATGATATATAGATCTTTTCCCTATGGTCATGCTGTACATTCCAGTCATTTAAAAATCCAACGCTTTCCTCTCCTGTCATCCCACAGAGAAAACCTGACACTCTTGTGTCACTGTAAACATGCATGTCCTTCGTAAAAAGCGGATGGTTGTATGCGTACATGGGATAATACTGACCGGCATTATTCTCACAGATGATCGTATACGCTATAAGGTCAAAAAACAGTCCCAGATCTTTGTCATCAAAATACGGAGAGAGGAGATCCGAAAGCTTATATTCGTCCAAGATCTTCTGGATGATGATATATGCTCCTATCCTCAGACAACTGCTCCTGCTTGCATTAAATTTATCCTCCGGTAGCTCCGTCTCTGGAAAGTAGATAAGGAACTTGTCGTTTGGTATCATCATACCATCGTTCCCTTTGGCGAGCTTTCCAATCGTCACCCTTTTGGGAATATTGTACTTTTTATCCCGGTCATACTCCCTGCCTATTTCATAATTAACATACACCGCATTGCCTTTTGGCTTGGTCGTTATCTTGCCTTTTTCGCTCGGGATCGCTACGAGAAAATCCAGGTACACTGGCACCTCCTTTGACGCTCATATTTGAGTGGTGCTTTCTACTCGATATGGTATCATATTTTCTCAATATTTGCAAGCGTTTTCGGCGAGAAAACGGTGATTTTACGCGGTTTTCAGGCACTTTTACGTCCTAGTTTCTCCCTCCTTTTTGTTGAGTGGAACTTTCTGTAGGAAGTTCACGAACTAGTGTCTCTACACTTCGGCAGGTTCTTCTTTTTAGACACTCATAAATGCGTATTTATGAATATCTCTCATATACCTGTTATGATACCTTGATCATGTCAGTTTTAAGCTGATCTAAAATATGAGCCTTTTTATAACTATGAAAATAAAGAAAGCACCGCTCAATCTTTGATTTCCAATCAAGCGATGCTATCACGTCGACATTCTGTTCGATCAACAATATTCTATTTTTCTTCCAAAATAACATCCAGCATTTCCTTCGGTGTGACAACATAAGATACCTGTGGAAAATGCTTGATATTGCCGGTAACAAGATATGTATCCTCTTCTTTCCGCTTTTCCATAACGATTGCGTAGAAAACAACGTCCTTTGGATCGAGGAGCTCATAATCCATATTGTCGGTATCTATATACTCACCCTGGTCTTCCAACGCCTGAATGACATCATCAACTATCTCCTTGGTAAGATGGAACTTCTCTCGCATCAGGACTTCCCGGTACTCCGAAACTATTCTTTCATTAAGAACCGGAATTATTACTCCACTGAATGCAAATTCAATGATATTTCCGGGGACGGATGACCATTTCAACATAGCAGAAACAAGGACATTCGTATCAATGACTGCATAACGCTTCATTTAGACTCCTGCTTCCTGACGTCATCTATTTCTGCATTGATCTCATCGAGAGTCATGTCAGAAATGCCATTCTCGTTCGCTATCCTACTGGCTTCCTTCATTGCCTCTAGTCCCCTGTTTCTCGGTATATCATTCACATTCATGGAAAATGGGATTCCGTTTTCCTGATTCATACGTGAAATGCACATCCTAAGATATGATTGCAGGTCGAGTCCAAGCCTGTCGCAAATACTTGAAGCCATGGCTTTTGCTGTTTCTTCTGTTCGAAATTGAACTAAAACACTTGACATATTGTTCGCCTCCCTTCCCAATCCAATTATACGTTCTTTTGTAATCATTTGCAATCATTTGATGTCCTTTCTGACTTTCTTTAAACAGCAGATATCACCTTTTGATTTATAAATACCCGTGCGGAGAGCCACACTCTCCGCACTTTTTATCTCCCGCATCCCGTATTACTTATATTCATTCCATCGTAATATCCTTATTAGTAGGCACTTAATAACGCTACTACTTATATGTTAGCTACCATATTTTATGGCAAAATAGCTGCCTCAAGGGGAATTTCATGAATTTATTATTCATGAAAACTGAAAAACCGCTCACAAATATTATGAGCGGTCCTTCGGATAAAAACCATAAAATATCTTATCAGTTTGAGAGCCTGTTTATGAAGTCTTCCGGCGTGATTGCCTTAACTACCGACGATGCGACATTTTTTATTATCTTCTTTGAGGCTTCCACGCTGGGTACATCTCTATTAGTGAGATAATCTATCAAAATATTGGTATCAAGCAATACTACCATATTTTTCCCTCACAGCTTCATCACGTGCCTTTTCATAATCAAAATCCGGAGGAAGATATTCCGCTGCCGTCTTCCTTAACTCTTCTAACTGCTCAAAAGCCCTCATTTTTTCTGCTGGATCAGACTCAAAATCCAGTTGCTGCATAAAATCTATCACAAACTGCACTTTATCATCGGTCATATTTCCTATCATTGATACAGCTTTCTCTTGAAGCTCAGACATAAGCGCCCTCCTTACTTTTTTATGATTTTAGCATAGTTTTCTCTCCCATAAAAGGTAATGTTTTTCTGGAAATATAATCTCTATACAATCAGCTATTGCCTCATATATCTTTACTGTTGCAGAGTCATTATTCTTTGTCAGCAATGTTGCTACAAAGACATTCGTATCTATTGTACCATTTTTTGCTTCTTTCTCCTTAGGTACCCTATATACCCGTGCGAAGAGCCCAGCTCTCCGCACTTTTTCTCCCTCCGCCCGAATTAATAATATGTTCGAGTCAAAATCATTAATATATTGAGTATCTTCTGTTAGTCTGTCGATTGCATTAAATTTGCTCTATTCTTCATTTTGTCTTTCTCCTTTGCTTCTTTTTGATTATTTCTGATTACTCATTTATATGTTAGTAAAAAAATAAAAACTTTAAGCTTAACATTGATATAAAGATACAATTCAAAATGGAGGTTAATTGATCATGTATAACGAGATTAGTGATTTGATAACTATAGATGAGCTATGTGACGTCCTCTCAATAGGTCGTAATGCAGCATATAAACTTTTAAACAATAAAACCATCCCCGCATTCAGGATAGGGCGAGTCTGGAAAATACCAAAAGAGGGGCTTCATGCCTTTATTCGAAGGGAAGCAGGAATAGACATTCCACATCCCAGGACTTGGTAAATACTACAGAAAAAAATTGACCTATCGCCTCGTAATACGTCGATTTTTATAGGGCAAAACAGAAAATATGTTCTGATTTGTACTGTTTAGACGGAAGCAAATTAGACAGAAATTGATTCCTGAACAATGCTGGAAAAGCCTGATTTTACGGAAAAATAAGCTTCTCAGATCATCCTCTGAGAAGCTTATCAGCAGGGCTAGAAGGATTCGAACCTTCAGAATGACGGAGTCAGAGTCCGCTGCCTTACCGTTTGGCTATAGCCCTAAATATTTGGTTCAAGCAAATGTCGAACAAATGGTATTATATACAAAGTGCGTTTCAAATGCAAGTACTTTTATGCGCTATGTAAAAATTTTTGTTACTATTCAGCGGTGTGGCTGACCACTGAATTGTTACAAATTTTTTCGACCTGGTCGCGATTGTTTAAGAATACGCGGACGAGGATGGGGTCGAAATGGCTTCCGGCGTCCTTTTCGATGATCGACATGGCGTCCTCAAAGGAGAAGGCCTCTTTGTAGCAGCGTTTGGAGGCAAGCGCGTCGAAAACATCCGCAATGGTCATTATACGTGCTGCCAGGGGTATATTTTCTTCCGTCAGTCCCTTGGGGTAACCCTTCCCGTTCCACTTTTCGTGATGGTAGGTCGCCACATCCGCCGCAATCTGAATGTATTCCTTTTCCTCAACTCCCTCGAGGACATCCCTTACTATCCTGCCGCCCTCGGCCGCATGGGTCTTCATGATCTCGAATTCCTCGGGAGTGAGCCTGCCGGGCTTTTGGAGAATCTTGTCCGGAACCACGATCTTTCCGACGTCGTGCATGGGCGCCGCCTTTACCAGAAGCTCGATATAATTCTCATTGAGGATATAGCTGTACCTTCCCTCTTTGGCCGCCTCTCTGGCTATAAGCTCTACGTATGCGCTGGTCCTCTTGATATGCTCACCGGTATCCCCGTCCCTGTTTTCAATTAGATTTGCCATGCCTATAACAGTATTGTTCTGCATGGCAATTATCTTGCGGTTGTGCTCCAGTATCTCGTTATTCTTCCTGTCCAGCTCTGTTTCAAGGCTGCGCTTATACTGCTCCAGCTTCGCGGTCATGCTGACGCATAAATACAAAACGATGAGCACCACCATTACCAGAATGGTAGTGAAAACTATGGTATTGGTCCGGCTGTAATTTATGGTCTGGGCCATGAACTGATTGCCGTCCACGATCTCATTGTCTATCAGCTCCTTCAGCTCGTCTATGCTGTCGTTTACCATGTCTATGTTTTCATTCATAACTGAACTCACATAGTAATCGGCAGTATTTTTATCCCGCATTCGGCTCAGCAAAAATACATTGTCTACAGCGCTCAGGTATCCCAGGGAGCTCGAATAAACATTGTGATAAAGTTGTCTCTTCTCCTCGCCCTTAAGGTTCTCATCAAAACGCTTTAAGGTATCCCGGACCATATCCGCGATGGCCTTCTCCTGGTGCTCATACCTGTCCATTTCGGCAGCGCTGTCAGTTCTTATATGATTTAAGACAATGGCCTGATCCATATACATCAGCGTCCGGATACTGTCCATATACTCCTTATTTCTATACCCATCATCCACCATCGCCTGATACGAATCGGAAAGCTCGACCATATCCCTGGACAAAACTGCAATTCCGAACACACCAATAAAGCCTGCCATTAAAACCAGCAGGAATATTCTGAGCGTTATGGAATTCAAAAGTTTTTTACTCATCCGACGACGTTGCCTCTACAACCTTCACCATGCTGTCCAGCACTTCCTGTATGTCCCTGTTATCCGAGTTCAAGCCGGCTATCATCGCTCCGAGCAGCTCCGAGGCATCCCAAAACGAGGCCGGTACATTTTGTGTATATCCGTATCTGGATTGCTCCGCCAGGGCAGCAACTACCGGTGAGGCTTGAACCTCCTCACTATGAGCCACATTTACGTTGGCCGGGCACTCTCCGATCTCCTTAAAACGCCTGAGCTGTATGTCTTCTCCGGTCAGGTACTCGGCCAGTCTCATGCTCCACTCAGGATATTTTGTGTAAGCGTTGATACCTACCAGCTTATATCCCGTAAAACTGCACATCTGCAGCTGATCAAACTTTATATTGCAGCAGGGCAGCTTAGCAGCCGCGAAGTCATCTCCCCATGCCTCCTTGACACTGTCGGCGTTCCACGGCCCGTTGACACCTGCTATAATGCTTCCATCCTTTACACCCTCCAAAAAGGCTCCATCGGTTGCCGACACGAAGCCCGGGTGCGCTGCAACCTTAAGCATCGCATTTACCACATCTACACCGGTATATTTGCCGTCGGTAGAGTTCCAGTTACAGCTCGCCAGATTTGTGTTGGTATCGTAACTTATATCCAGTCCCGCCGCCTTAAAAAAGGAATAGATATACCAGCCACTTGAAAAATCCATGGCAAATTTCTTATTGTTCGCTGCAGCTGTTTTCAGAATATTGTCCAGACTTTGTATATCCTCTTCTGAAAAATACGAAGGCCTGTAGTATAAGAAGTAGCCGTTACCCTCAGTTTCAGGATAGGCATAGAGCTTTCCATCCTTCATGGCGGCATGCGCGGCTCCGGAATCAACTCCGCCGACAGCCTCTATGACCTCATCGGTATTCCGGGTTATCTCCAAAAGTGCGCCTGCGGACCATAACTCATAAAACTGGTCGTCCGCAAAGACGTAAATATCCGCAGCAGCCTGAGGGTCTGCCAGCACGGTCTCCTTACAGCTTATCTCGCTCTCCGTGCCGTAGGAAAAGTCGAATTCCGCTTCATCCTTATACATTTCCCGAAAGGTTTCAAGGGAGCTCCGCAGAATTTCCATATTTCTGTCGTCGCACCATAAGGTCAGTGAAACAGCCTCCTTTTCACCTCCGGAGGAAGCAGGCCCACAGCCTGTAAATAATGCAATTATAAAAATCAATATTGGAAAGATCAGAAATTTCCGGATACCGGTCTTCTTAAGCTTTGACATTGCCCCCACATCTCCGTCTTATTGTTGTGCCTCAGTAATCAAGTGGTCAGCCTGACCAACGAAGCATATTATCAGCCCTACTGTTATACCCGCCAACGTAAACCAGTTTCGCTGACGGGTATAAGAGTAATAGCAATATATAGTAAGCGAAATAAATAATTTCGCTTACTATATACGCTCCGCGAGGATGCGCACGGATTTTGTTAGGAAATATGCCGCTTTCAGCGGCCAAAATCCGGCGCAGTAAACGACAAAACGAAAAAAGTTTTGTCGTTTACTATATTTATTATAGCAAAAAATTGTATTAAATAAAGTACAATATATAGTATTTGCCCCCTCACTCAGGAGCGTATGACAGTGACGCAGTTTTTTACGCGAAAAATTTTACGCGGTGAAAACCTTTTTGCCCTCAAAATAGGTAGCTGCAGGCTTTGCAGTGTGGATCTCATTCTCCGGGCAGGACAGCACGTCCTTGTCTACAAGAAGGAAGTCCGCATACTTGCCCTCTTTGATACTGCCCCTTTCATCTCTGCATTACTGTTAGTACCCATTTAGATTACTCCTTCCTTTTTTATTTTATTTCATTGTATTACATAGTCCGCCAATCCTTCTATCTGCGTCAGTCTGTCAATGATCTTATCACATAAGAATCTGCCTTCTGAAATGACCAACGCCTGGGGATATGCCTTCCAATTAAAGGCATCAACACCCTTGATCTCATTGTTATAAAGCTTCAAAGCTTCTCCACTTACGAATTTATGCAAAAGGCTCTGCAATATTTCGGACAGATCCTTATTTATGACACTGCCGTACATCTCCAGACCCTCATTGTTCCCAAGCAGCGCCGCCGCTACGTCAACCGAACCGGAACCGAGCTTCTCGATCACCGCCTTTTCGTCCCAGTACATAAGATGCACCTTATTTCCGCCTTCTGACAGCATCGTCGCGCTGCGGTAGCTCCTGAGAGCAATCCATTGATCCATGAGCTTTGCCTTCGCCTCCTGCTCGGAGGTTGAGGCTGTCTCGGTCTCAAGAAACTCCCGTATTGCCGTTTCAACGGTCGGATCTATATTACTTTTAATATCCGAAATATTCACCGCCACTATTCTTTCATAATTCTCCTGACCGACAAAAGCTCTATACAGGCGGCTTTCACTGCTCGGAATACCGATTATGAACTCTATTCCCGCGGCAGCCCCTTCTTTATATGCCTGAAATACATCAGCGGGGATCAGGGCTCCGTCACGGGTCGGCGTACACATATCCTTCCAGAGTCTCTGTGCCGCATTCTTTAATTCCTGCGTATCCAGCTTTGTAAGCTCTTCCATAGTGGAAGTCTGCGTTTCCTTTAAAAGATCCCTTGCCAGTCTCCTGGCCCCCTCAGGGCTATCATATGCTATATCCGGGTCGCCGTCGAATACAAAGGCTTTCGAAAACAGTCCCCTCGCCTCCCTGCTGGCTGCCAGCAGCGCGATAGAGATTGCTCCGGCGTCAAAACCGATCACCGTTACCCTGTTGGGATCTCCTCCGAAGGCGTCGATATTTTCCTTTATCCACTGCAATGCCGCTATCTGGTCAAGAAGTCCCAGGTTTATGGCATCAGGGTAAGCCTCTCCTCCGGGAACCTCCGAAAAATCTATGTAGCCGAAGATACCCAACCGGGACATAAAGCTTACGAATACGGTATCCGGATACTTGTTTATATAATTTGTGCAATCCATCAGAGGATCCGCAGTGCCGCCGAAGCTGAAATCGCCGTTATGGAACAATACAATGACCGGTTTTTTTGTTTCCTCATTTTGATTCGAGACACAGATATTTAAGTAAAGACAATCCTCACTTTGGCGGTGATGCTTTAAGATTACTCCATCGTGCTCGACCTGTATTGCCGAGGCTCCAAAATTCTTTGCCTCGAAGACAGCATCTGAGGAAGGGAGGGGTTCGGGTGCCTTCCATCTCAAGTTCCCCACCGGAGGCTTCGCATAGGGAATGCCGCGATAGTAAATGAGCTCCCCCTCCCCTTCTCCCACATAGATACCGGTCCTTGTCTTTACAGCCAGATCGGCATCGTATTCACCGGTGATGGGGCGATTCTGTCTGTTCATTTCGTCAATGTCCTTTTTATCAACCTCAAAGACATAGCCCTTACTGCCGTCCCCGTAGACACCGCGAATCTTTTTTATGTGGTAGGCCCGGATAAGCAGATTCACCACGAAGCCGATTATGGGAAGAACTATGGCGAATGTAAATTCCTCACCCAAATATGAGATCAGCGAAACGCCAAGCCATTTCAGGGAAATGTACTGGGCTGCCAGAAAAACAACTAAGATCGCAACAAAGGCGAATATCCTGTTCCCGGGCTTTGACTGAACTTTTTTGCTGAAAACTATCTTGCTTATGATCTCTTCAAAGGCAATTCCGACGGCAAAGCTTGACAAAACACATATAAGCGGCGGACAGCCAAGGTGACTTGCAACAGCTTCTCCATAGCCGTAGCCCATGGCTGCAATGAATGCAACCATAAAATCATCTATCGTAAACAGTTTTTTCATCACACCTCTATTAAAGGAGTTTTCTCCCCGGTAATTTCTGATTTACAGCTCATAGCTGCTCCACTACTTTGTAAAGGCACCAACGAATGCCTTAGCATCCGCCTCGCTCATTCCTTTCTGGGAGACAAGCTGATCGACATACCAGTCAACAGCGCCTGCAGCAGCATTTTTAAAGGAATCGGAATCGATCTTGTCGATAGTCGTAACCTCCATGGCCCCGCTCTTCGTCCATTCCTCCACAAGCTTCTCCACATTTTCACGATTTATGGTCTTCTGGTACTCCACCGCCTTTGCGGCATTCGCGTCAATAACGGCCTTCTGCTCATCGGTAAACTGATCGTATGCCCTCTGGTTGATGCAGAAGAAGAGGCAGTCATAATAAGCGTTCCATAAGGAAATATAATCCTGGACATCCTGTACGGAAGCGGATGCTATTGCTGTTTCCGGGTTCTCCTCCCCGTCTACCGTGCCCTGCTGCAGCGCCGTATAGGTCTCGGCCCAGTTCATAACCGAAGCGTCACAGCCCCACTCCCTGTAAACCTCGGCGCACAGGTCGTTGGAGCATATCCTCATCTTGATGTCGGAAAGATCCGCTACAGAGGTAATGGGCTTCTTGGAATTTGTGATCTGACGGAAGCCGTTTTCCGCGATTCCCTCACACTTTAAGCCGTATTCGGAAAGAACGCTCTTTAAGCTCTCTCCTCCCTCGCCGGCCATTACAGCGTCAACACTGTCGTAGTTATCAAAGATATAGGGCAGGGAAACCACGTTGAAGCGGGGATCGAAGTTGGCATATATCAGATTGGAATGCAGGGAAACCTGAAGGGTGTTGCCATCCATAAGCGCCTGAATACCCGCGACCTGGTCGCCGTTAGTAAGCTGTTCTCCAGCATATACTGCCACCTGAACCTTACCCCCTGTGGACTCCTGCATAAGGGCGTTGAAATAATAGCCCGCCTGAGCCCAGGTGGAGGTATCGCCCGTCGAGCAGTCAAAATTCCATGTGGTTTCCGGCCATTCATCGGAGCCGGTGTACTTTGCTGCCTCGGAGGACGCCACAAAGCGGTCCGAAGCCTCGTAATCCTGATAGCTTAAGCCTGTTGCAGATGTCGTTGCAGCCTCAGTCGGTCCCACTGCCGCAGTACCGGCTGCTCCCGCGGAAGCGCCTCCCCCGCCACAGGCAGTCATCGTTGCCGTCATTGCCGTTACAAGCAGCAATGCCAAAATCTTTTTCATAAATTTTCCCTCCTTATTTAATGTATCTCCAGTAATATCTGACCTATAGCTCACAGCTACTCCGCTCCTTTAAAAAAACTATAACTTTGGCCGAATACGGTTATTTAATTTTAGATAAAAACCATTAACCTATATCCTAGTGGCTGAAGATCAGGCTTATCTGCGGCACATACGTTACCAGCAAAAGCACCACAAGGCAGGCGATGATCATCGGTACCACCGACTTCGATATCATAGGCAGAGTAACGTTATGATACACCTCTTTCCCCTCTCTGGCGGAAAGAGCAGCATCTTTTATCTTAAGTCCCATAGCCACAAAGAGGTTGACTCCCACAGGCGGCGTTACCTGGCCGATGGCAAGGTTTACTGTCGCCAGTATGCCGAAAGCGATGGGGTCATAACCCAGTTTCAGCGCGACCGGCAGCATTATCGGGATGAAGATGTACATAGCAGAATTTGCATCGATAAAGCAGCCCGCTATAAGGAAGATGATATTTACTATGATAAGGAAGATCACCCTGTTGGCGGAGACGCCGGCCAAAAGCTGCTGCGCAGCCTGGGAAATCCCGAAGAGCGTACAGCAGTAGGAAAAAAGCGACGCCGACGCCACTATGAGCATTATCCCGCCGGTGGTCTTGGCCGAATCCACCATGATGTCAAAGAGATCCTTAAGCTTTACCTCCCGGTAAATAAAGACTCCGACTATGAGTCCGTAGATTACCGAAACTGCCGCCGCCTCGGTGGGGGTGAAAATTCCGCCGTAGATGCCTCCAAGGATGATAACGGGCATTAAAAGCCCCCAAAACGCTTCCTTGAAGCTCTTCCAGCGCTCTCCCCAGCTTCTCTTCGGATGAGCGGGCTTTATACCCTTTTTATTTGCCTCCACCAGTACGACTATCGCCAGCGCCAGTCCCATCATTATACCGGGGATGATCCCGGCCATGAACATTTCTCCCACATTGGTATTGGCTATCGAGGAATAGACCACGAAGGCTATTGAGGGCGGTATCACTATGGCTATCGAGCTCGAGGTCGCCATGAGCCCCTCGGAAAACGACGCCGAGAAACCGGACTCTATCATAGCCGGAACCAGCACTGCCCCCAGGGCGGCAACCGTAGCGGGTCCCGAGCCCGAGATCGCCCCGAAGAAGCAGGCGACTATGACGCAGACTATAGCCATTCCTCCCTTCCGGTGGCCCACGCAGTCGTCAATGAAGGCCACGAGCCGGGTGGATATTCCGGCCTTTGCCATGATGTTCCCTGACAGCACGAAAAAGGGTATTGCCAGAAGCAGGAATTTCGCCGTTCCCGTATAGGTATTGGTGGCTATGATGCTCAAGTCCAGCATGGAAAACTTCGGATCCACTGCCGAGGCCACAAGGACGGTCAGCGCCGAGCTCATGCCTAAACAGATCGCTATCGGAACACCGATTATCAGCATTGCGAAGAAGGAAATAAAAAGTATAGCGGTTATCATGACTTTGCCTCCTCCTTTGCGCTATCCTCGACGCAAAAATCGATGCAGTTTTCTATAAAATGAAGGGCGAGAGAAAGGCCTCCTATCAGCACGAAGGACCAGAACAGACTCTTGCTGATATGCAGGATAGGACTGAAGGTATGGTCCGCGCCCATCCTTCCAAGGCCCTGCCAGGCCAGTATCAGCGAATATATGACGGCTATTACCGTGGAAATTATATTCAGAACCTTCCTTGTGCCGGGTCCCACATGATCGGGGACAAGCGCCAGATTTACAAGATCGCCCGTCCTTGCGGCAACTCCCGCTGCCAGCAGGGAGATCAGCACGAAGACCGCCACGACTATTTCCTCGACAAAGCCCCAGGAATGGTGGAAGATATACCTTGCGATGACATTTCCGAAGGTCAGTACCAGGACCAGCACAGATGCAAGTGCCAGCACCACCTCCTCGATCAATGTAATAATATGCATTATTTTCTTATATACTTGCATAAATAACCTCTTTTTATACATCTTTTCCCAATTATAGTGTCATATTTTATGCAACGTCAAGGGAAAAGTCACAACACTATCTTTACCGCACAATATACCAAAAGCAGCGCCATAAGAGCGTTTATCCACTTGTAATACCGGCTGTAGAAAGGATAGATAAGGCTTCCCGCAACCGCCCATATGAGATTTCCCGTTCCGCAACAGGCCGTCATCGTAACCGCGAATAAGACCACGAGAAAGACACTGTGTCCGTAGGGCAGAAAATAGCCGGGAAAGGCCGCGAGCCCCAGCATGATTACCTTTACGTTGAGGAACTGAAGCAAAAACCCGGTCCGGAATTTGAGAGGCTTAAGCTCCACATCCTCTGCTGCTGTCGGTTTGCGGCGAAAGGTCTGCCAGGCAAGATAGAGGATATATGCTGCCCCTACATATTTAAAGACCGGGGCGATGGTCGGTATGAAGGCCTCCAGCACTGTGCAGAAGGATCCCGCCAGCAGCATTACCGTCACCAGTCCCGTCCATATCCCTAAAAGCAGCGGGAGACATTTTTTGAATCCGAACTGCCCGGCAGCCGACAACAAAAGTACGTTATTGGGTCCGGGCAGAAAGGTCGTTGCACATGCATATGCTATAAAAGAAAGATAAACACTTAAGGACATAAAACTGTTTCTATAAATAAAACGCGGGCTGCCGCATCAGTTACAAAATTTTTGTACTAATGCGGCAACCCCTTTTTCACACTTCAAACAACAAGTCTCCATAGGAGGGCATGGGCCAGTATTCCTTGTCCACTATCATCTCCAGCTTATCTATCGGAGTCCTCAGCCGCTCCATATCAGCCTTGATGATATCCCTGTAAAATACCGCCTTCTCTCTGCCGTCCTCCATGACCATGCCTTTGTCGTCGTCCTCGGTAAGTCTGGAAAGTCCGTTTTGCGCATCGGCTATAAGATCAGCTATCTCATCCAGCCTTTCCTTTGCCGCCGAATAGTCCGCCCCTGCTTCCTTTAAGGATATTACCGCGTCAGCGAGTGTCTTGCTGTAGCCTATGCAGGCCGGGATAATTGACTTGCTCGCCATGTCTATCATCGTCCTCGCTTCTATATTTACGAGCTTTGAATATTCTTCATATTTGATCTCGACACGGCTCTCCAGCTCACTCTCCGTAAAGATGCCAAACCTCTTGTAGAGTGTCTTGGCCTTGTCGGTGACGATGGCCGGTATGGCATCCACCATGGTCTTTATATTAGGGAGCCCCCTGCGCTCGGCCTCTGCGACCCATTCGTCAGAATAGCCGTTGCCGTTAAACACTATCCTCTGGTGCTCGATTGCGTATTTCTTAATGAGGTCGTGCACGGCAGTTTCGAAATCGTCGGACTTTTCGAGCACGTCACAGGCATCCGCAAAGGCCTCCGCCGTAATGGCATTCAGCACCGTATTCGGGGAGGCTATGGAATCCGATGAGCCGCACATACGAAACTCGAATTTATTACCCGTAAAGGCAAAGGGGGAGGTACGATTCCTGTCCGTAACATCCTTCATAAAGTCGGGTATGGTCTTGACTCCGGTGTTCATGACCTCACCCTGCTTGGAATATGTGGCCTCTCCAGTGGAAATAAGCTGCGTAAGTACATCCTGAAGCTGTTCTCCGAGGAAGACCGAAATGATTGCCGGAGGGGCTTCGTTTGCTCCGAGACGGTAATCGTTTCCGACATCCGCAGCCGATTCCCTCAAAAGATCCGCATGGTCGTCCACCGCCTTTAAGATACAGGTCAGTACCAGAAGGAACTGCACGTTGTCATGAGGGGTCTTGCCCGGGTCAAGCAGGTTTATTCCGTCATCGGTCACTATCGACCAGTTATTGTGCTTTCCTGAACCATTCATTCCGCTAAAGGGCTTTTCGTGGAGCAGGCAGGTAAGTCCCTGTCTCTCCGCCGTTTTCTTCATAACCTCCATCATGAGCTGGTTATGGTCAACGGCAATATTGGCCTCCGTATATATGGGTGCCAGCTCGTGCTGTCCGGGAGCGGCCTCGTTGTGCTGTGTCTTGGCCGAAACTCCAAGCCGCCACAGCTCGTTATTTATCGCCTTCATAAAGGCCCCGACCTTCTCAGGGATGGTGCCGAAATACTGGTCATCCAGCTCCTGGCCCTTGGGGGGCATCGCCCCGAAAAGAGTGTGTCCCGTATATATAAGATCCTTTCTCTTAAGGAATTTATCCCTGTCTACGATAAAATACTCCTGCTCGGCTCCGACGGAGGGAGTACACTTTTTGGAGGTGGTATTTCCAAAGAGCCTTAAAAGCCTCAAGGCCTGAGTATTCAAGGCTTCCATCGAACGAAGCAGCGGAGTCTTTAAGTCCAGCGCCTCTCCGGTATAGGAACAGAAGGCCGTGGGTATACAGAGGATGGCTCCTGCCGCATCGTGTCTTACAAAGGCCGGGGAAGTGCAGTCCCAGGCCGTATAGCCCCTTGCCTCAAAGGTCGCCCTCAGGCCACCCGAAGGGAAGCTCGAAGCATCGGGCTCACCCTTTATAAGCTCCTTGCCTGAAAACTCCATGAGTACGCTTCCGTCGAAGCGCGTAGGAGATATAAAGGCCTCATGCTTCTCCGCCGTAATGCCCGTAAGGGGCTGAAACCAGTGCGTATAGTGGGTCGCTCCCTTCTCTATGGCCCAGTCCTTCATGGCTCCGGCCACGACCTCAGCTATCATGGGGTCGAGATCCTTGCCCTCGTCGATAGTCTTTCTAAGCTCTTTATATACCTTTTTCGGCAGGCGTTCCTGCATTACCTGATCGTTAAAAACATCCTCTCCGAAATAGCCCGCTACGTCTGCAATGTGCTCCTCGCTCATATTCTCCCTCCTTAATCATACGCAGTGACAAATTGCATTTATGCAATTTGCGCAAGTGCCTCACAATGTTCGTGATCCTCCATCGGCACTTGCCCTCCCTGTTTTATAACCTCACCCAGCCGTCAATAGTCTTGATCTCGCTGTCCTTATCCGATAAATATTCCCGGGGATAGATTATAATAGCCTTTTTAAAACTGTTCAAGAGACCGGCCCACTCTGAAAAGGTGGAGTTGGCGGTGATATTATACTTACACCTGCTCATGAGCAGCATGTCCTGGTAGCTGTTTACCCCGGTGTTTCCGGTCACCACCACTTTATTTTCCAGATAGTCAAAGGCCTCTTTGACGTAATCCGTATCGTCTGAAAAAATAAAAAATCGCGGCGCCGTGACCCTCTCCCTGATATATTCCACAGCCTTTTTGTAATAAGTCTCCGAAAGTACCTTAAAGGTATCCGAATAGGTCTTGCTCAGGTAATCCCCACGCCTTACGTGGATGGAGACGGCCTCGCAGCTATCGATCTGCGTAAGCAAAGCCTTGTTTTCAGCCGAAATCTTCTCCATGTCAAAGGTAAAGCAGCTTCTCAGCTCCTCCAGGTTGTCCCTGTAATATGCCTCATCCAAAAAGTAGCCCGTAATATAGGCATCCCTTCCGGACGGAATATTGTCTATCCTCCGCTTAAGCTCCTCATGGCTGTGCTCATGTCCGTCCTCGTAGATATGCTTCTCTTCAAAATGCCTCCCTGCAAAAAGTCTGACCAGACGGTTAAAATATCTTATGGCCTCGTTTTTTTGCGGCAGCTTTCCGCTCACCCGGAAAACCTCCCCGAGCCCCGCCTCCTCCAGCTCAAAGGCCGGATTGTTTTTCCTCTTAAAAAGCTTTAAGAGCTCGAAGCCCTGGTGGGCGGTATTCCAGGAATACCAGAATACATCCGCCTTGACGGTCTCCCCCGGATATCTTTTTTTTAAATATCTGTAAAGGGCGTATTGGAACATCTGATTCCCCAGTCCGCCCGTAAACCTCAAAACTATCATTGCCTGTTCACTTTTCCGAATTTTAGGTGGAAGAAATAATAAGCTATAGCCTGCCGGCACAACCTGAAGGTAACGGCTGTCGGCTGCTTTACGAAAATTGAGATCGCCGTTTTCAGCTCCTTCCTCGAGCGCGCAAGCCCGAAATTGGTAAGGCCTACATTTTCCTCGCACCATTTCATCATCTCAAGCTTTATCTGCGCTTCCTCGGTCATATAATCCCGCCTCAGCTTAAGCGAGTTCCAGCTCTCTCCGCCGTATTTCTCCACGTAGCGGTGTGCCGCCATGCTCTCCCTGAACCTGTATATCTTCCCCTGAAGCAGGATAAAGGTAAAGATTATTCCGTCATCTATAAAATCATGTGCCCTGAAAAGTATCGTGTAGTCCAGCTTTCCGTTGTGAAAGAAGTTCCTGCACACATTTGTCGCCGTCTGCCCAGGCCATTTGGCCCCCGGTATCCTCCAGACATTCCAGGTATAATCTCCATGCCAGTCATACAGGCTCCTTATCCTCTCATTCTTTGCCGGCCGGCCGTTTTCATCTATTATGGAAAAGCTGTGTGTCGTCCCCATATAATCCTTATGAGTATCGAGAAAATCCACCTGCTTTTGAAGCTTTTCATCATCTGTCCAGTAATCGTCTCCCTCCAGAAAAGCAAGATATTCTCCCTGAGCGGCCATTGCCGTATCGTACACGTTCTGTGTGGGCCTCCCCACATTCTTCTCCCTGAACATGAGCCGGAATTTGTCCGGATATTTATCAGCATATTCTTTTATGATCTTCTGGGTATCGTCGGTAGAGCAGTCGTCGCAGCAAAGCACCTCATAGTCAAAATCCGTTTTCTGACTTACTATGCCCTCCAGTGCCTCTTTGACATATTTTCCGTGATTATATGTTATAAATACAATAGAAAGCTTCACCATCAGCTTATCCTCTCCGTCTCGAAAACCTTGCCGTTTTCCACCTTAAACACATGTTCACAGTTCTTTATCGTAGTAAGACGATGGGCGATTATTATCATCGTCTTTTTCCCGTGCAGATGCTCAATAGCCTCCATGACAGCCTTCTCAGTCTCGTTGTCAAGCGCGCTCGTAGCCTCGTCGAGGACGAGTATCTCTGGATCGTCATACAGGGCTCTGGCTATCCCTATCCTCTGTCTCTGTCCTCCCGACAGCCGCACTCCCCTTTCGCCCACTTCGGTATCAAGCCCCTGTGGGAGCGAACGCACAAATTCATCCAGCTGGGCCTCCTTTAAAGCAGCCCACACCTTCTTTTCATCGATCTTGCCGTCCTCGATACCGAAGGCCACATTCCTCCTTATGCTCTCGTCGGCGAGGAAAATAGCCTGGGGAATGTAGGCCAGCTTTCTGGACCACGAATAAGGATATTCATGTACATTCATCTTCCCGTACATGACCCTGCCCTCCACGGGTGTCAGTATCCCGAGCAGACAATCAGCCAGGGTGGATTTTCCCGCCCCTGAGGGGCCGATCAGTCCGACAGACTGCCCAAGCGGTATCTTAAAGCTTACCTTATCCAATACCAGCTCCTCAGAGTTTGGATACCTGTAGGAGACAGCTTCCAGGCTTATACAGTCAGCCACATCGTCCCCGGTATAGACATCCTGCTCTGTTTTGCCTGCCTCTGAAAGCATATCCTCCGTTTCCCTGATATCGTGGTAAATAAGGTCTATAGAGGGTTTCAGGAAGGTAATTCCATTCAGGTAATTTGTGATCTTGCCGACCGAGGGCAACAGCTTAAAAGCCGCTACCGCAAAGGCCGCCAGCTTTGGCAGCACAGCATTCAGATTTTCACCGCTTTTGAGCTTCACCGCAAGCACTGTCATTATCGCCGCAACGCAGACTGTCTCGATTAGAAATTTAGGAACCTGACCCAGGAAATTTGTGTTTATAAGGGCGTTCATCTTCCTGTCACCACAGGATACGAAGGTGTCCACGAAATATTTTTCCCTGTGCAGTATCTTTATGTCCTTGACCGCTCCGAGGGCCTGGTTTATGGACTGATGCATCTTCCCGTCGTAGGTCTGGTTTATGAGGCCATAGCTGTTGACCCTCTTCCTGGTAAGGAGCCTAAAGGCTCCCATGAAGACGACCAGAATCAGCGCTACTGTTATGCTCATCATGGGGTCGGTTATTATCAGAAATATTATCAGAAGCAGGGAAAGCAGCGCCTCCGAGATCACGTTCAGGACCTGGAGTATGAGCTGAAACAGCCTGTCCGTATCCAGCATGATGTTTCTTATCATATTTGAGGTATTGTGATCCAGATGATAGGTGTAGGGCTTTTTAAGATAACAATCTATGAGCCTGCCCGCACATTTGAGCTGATTGCGGTAGATATAGCGGTACTGAAAATAGTACATCAGCGTAAGGTAGATGTTTTTTATCAGGTAAACGCAGATTATGATGACCACCAGGACGACAAAAAAATCAGTCACTGACTTCATGCCGAGACCCCTGTAGACAGTCCGGACTATTCCCGGCTCCTCCACCACCTCAGGGGTTGAGATAAGCTGTATCAGAGGCAGTATCAGGGAGACTCCTCCGAGCTCGAATACCGCGCCGATAAAGATAGCCACCAGCAACAGGCCCATCTGCGCCTTTTGCCTGTGATCAAATATATAATTTAACTTGTTTAAGATATCCCTCATGCTCTACCTACCTGACAGGCGCCTCTTTATCAGCCCCGTCATCTTTTCCAGGTTCATGCCCGGGTAAAAATACGCCTCAAGCCTGCCCGCGCGGAGCTTCGGCGGCCTATCCGGGGTTTGCGTATCATACAAAAATATATCCTGCCCTTCTATCCCGTGCAGAATGTTTGCTTCCATTGGCTTAAGCTTCAGACCGTAGCTTTCGACTATCCTGCATCCATAGGCTCCGGTACTGTATATATATCTTTCCCTGTGTCTTCCGTCACGACCCTTGAGACCGTATAGATCGGCTTCGTGCTCCAGGCCCCTTTGCTCAAAATAGGCATCATAGACGGCCCGGGACTCATCCAGCCCGCAAAATCTGAGCCCCTCCTCCCCTTCCGCCAGCGGCACCTGCAGATCGGTGACCGAATTTGAGGCATGCTCTCCCTCATCGGCGAAATTAGTTGTATAGGAAAGTCTGGGATATAAAAAATATTTGTCACTGTCGCCAAGATACCTGTCGGCATATTTAAGCCAGGAGCTCTCTCCCCAGCCCGCTATATCCGAGGGCAGGTAGCTGTCTCCCACCGCCTCGCCATCGTGAGCCTTAAGCCAGGAATAAAAGCCCGACCACTGTCCTTCGGTCCAGGCCTGTCCCCAGCTGGAGGCAAACTGAAAATACCAGTTTGAAAACCCGTCATTCAGGGGCTCGAAGGGAAGCCTGGCAAAGACATTGAATCTGTGTGCGTAGAGAGAAACTCCGCCTATACGGTCATCCTCTTTTGTAAATTCCAGCGCCCGCACAGCATAGTCATAAAAGCAGGGCGATACGTAAAGATCGTCCTCCAGCATGATGATACTGCCGTACTCGCGGGTATATTCCCCGCATTCCAGGATGTGGCGCTTAAGCCCGAGTCTTTCGCCGTGGCGTATGACCCGTTTTTCTCCATATTTCCAATCAAAGACCTCTGCGGCCTCTGCGGTCTCCTGGTTCCCTGAGTTGTCCACACTTATGATTAGCGGAATATCGTTCCTACCCTTGTATTCTGCCTCACTAAGAGACCTTAGGAGTCTTTTTAAGGACCCCGTTCTGTTATATGTCACTACAACAATGGCGGTGCTCATTTGTCTTTCTCCGGAGAATGTCCCGCTGCCGGCTCCGCCGAGCGCATTACCTCTATAAGCTTATCGGCATCCTTAAAGCTTTCAATATTCGACCTTAGCCATTTTTCGCCTCTGTCCCACCATTTGAGCTCAAGAAGCGCCTCTGCCTGCCCGGGGGCAAATCTGTACCTCCTGGTTTTGGCGGGTACACCGGTATTTATCGAATAGGGTGGCAGGTCCTTTGTTACCAAGGCTCCGGTACCCACAACAGCCCCGTCACCTATCCTTACCCCGTCCATGATAAGGACATTGTTGCCTATCCAGACATCATTGCCTATCTCGATATGTCCCAGGGTATCCATAAAGGTTTTATTCTCCGCGTAGGAAAAGCCGAATATTTTGCTGGGATTGGTAAAGGCAGGATGCATTGCCGCCTGTTTGGACAGCGGGTGCCTGCCTATGACTGTCGATACGTTTGCACCTATCGAGGTGTATTTTCCTATGGTCGTATCGGAGAAATCCCCGTTGTTATTGATATATGAGCCGAAGCCCAGACGCACATTCCTTATGACAGTGCCTCGTCCGAGATAATTCCTTCCCTCCAGAACGGAATTTTTCACATAGGAGCCCGGCTTTAATATGCTTTTTGTCCTTAACTCGATTGCGATCCTTTTGAAATAAAATACCGTATGTCTGTAGATGCTTCCTGCGATCTCTTCTAATTTGCGTTTT